>NZ_JBHWUU010000011.1:0-132231 GCF_042737375.1 Streptomyces sp. NPDC060000 | reverse complement strand
CAACGCCTGGTGGGCGGGGCCGTACGCGCGCGTGCAGGGTGCCGGGGGTGCCGGGTGTCTCAGCGTCCGGCGCTCTCCAGGGCGGGCGCCGGACGGGACTGCGCCTCGGTCTCCGCTCCGGCGTGGACCGCTCGCCGCCCGGCCGGTATCAGCAGTGCGGCGAGCCCGGCGAGGGCCACCACGGCCGAGCCGGTGACCAGCGCGGGCCGCAGCCCGTCGACGAAGGCCTGGCCGGACTCGTAACCACCCTGCGCCGAGAAGATCGACGACATGATCGCGATACCGAGGGCGCCACCGACCTCCCGCAGCGCGTTGTTGGCGCCCGAGGCGATCCCCTGTTCCTGCGGCCGGACGCTGGACATCACCAGGCTGGAGGCCGGGGCGAAGAACAGCGCCATGCCGATGCCGCTGACGATCAGACCGGGCAACTGGACGGCGTAGGAGGCGTCGACGGTCGCCACGGCCGCCATCCAGCCGAGTCCGACGGCCTGGAAGAAGAGCCCGGCGGCGACGACCGGCCGGCCACCGACCCGGTCGGAGAGGATGCCGGCGATCGGCGCGACAAGCATCGGCATGCCGGTCCACGGCAGCATCCTGAGACCGGCCTCCGTGGGCGAGTAGCCGAGCACGCCCTGCATGTACTGGCTGAGCAGGAAGATCGAGCCGAACATCCCGAGGAACATCAGCAGGCTCGCCGCGTTGATCCCGGCGAAGGCACGGGAGCGGAAGAGGCGCATCGGCAGCATGGGGTTCTTGGCCCGCAGCCCGTGCAGGACGAACCCGACGAGCAGCGCGCCGCCCGCGACCAGACCGGTCAGCACGAGCGAGCTGGTCCAGCCGTCGGCCGGCCCGCGCACCAGGCCGTAGACGAGCCCGAAGAGACCGCCGCTGGCGAGCAGGGTGCCGGGGATGTCGAGCGGGGCGCCGGTGCCGTACGACTCGGCGAGGCGCAGCCGGGCGAGCGGCAGCAGGGCGAGGCCCAGCGGAACGTTCAGCCAGAAGATCCAGTGCCAGGACACGTGTTCGGTGAGGCTGCCGCCGATGAGCGGCCCGGAGGCGACCGCGAGTCCGTTTACCGCGCCCCAGATGCCGTACGCCATCCCACGCTTCGCGGCCGGCACGGCGGCGGTGAGCAGGGTCAGCGTCAGCGGCATCATGACGGCCGCGCCGACGCCCTGGATCGCACGGGCGGCGATGAGGGAGTCGATGCCGGGCGCCATGGCCGCGGCGGCGGAGGCGACGGTGAAGACGGTGAGCCCGGCGAGGAACATCCGCCGACGGCCGAACCGGTCACCGAGCGCGGCGCCGAACATCAGCAGCACGGCGAAGGTGAGCGTGTAGGCGCTCACGGTCCATTCGAGGTCGCCCAGCCCGCCGCCCAGATCCTTGCGGATGGACGGCAGGGCGGTGGTGACGACGAGGTTGTCGAGCGCCGCCATGAACCCGGCGACGCTGGTGATGACGAGGGCCCAGACGGTTCCCCCGCGACGTGCGGTCTGCTGTGACATCGCTCCCCCAGCTGGTGTCGATCTTTGGTTAGTAATTGATAACTAACTTTTGCGCCCAAAAAGGACCTCGAGGCGCCCGTCGGAGGACCCGCGCCGCACCTGCACTACTTCTCCAGTCGGCCCTTGGCCCGAGCCGACGGATACAGCCCTTCCCAGACCCGGTGTTCGGGCGGAAACCCCATGGCGACCAGGCAGTTGACGAGCATGCCGTACGCCATGAAGGTCGTCGTCTCGTTCACATCGGCACCGAGAGGCAGGTGCACGGTGTCCCAGAGCCGCATCCATCCGGCCCGCACGGTCTCGCCGAACCCGTACTCGCCCTCCGCCTCCGCGGCGGCCACCGCCACGTACGTCTGCATCTGCATCATCAGCCGTTCGGGCTGCTCCGCGATGACCTTGATGTACGCGTTGGCCATGGCATGCAGGGCCTCTTCGCCCTCCAGCCCCTCGGACGCCTCCCTGAACGTACGGACGGTGTCTTCCATGCAGCGCTCGGAGGCCGCGAGGAAGATCGCTTTCTTGCCCGGGAAGAGCCGGAAGAGATACGGCTGCGAGACACCCACGCGCTTGGCGATCGCCTCGGTGGACGTGCCGTGATAGCCGCCCCGGGCGAACTCGCTCGTCGCCGCGCGGATGACGCTCTCGCGCCTCTCATCTGCGCTCATCCTGACCATGCGACTAAGTTAGTACTCAATCACTAACTACGTCAAGGCCCGAATACGCGGTGAGGGGCGCCTCGCAATGGAGGGCGCCCCTTACCGCTGTTCGTGTGACTGTTTCGGGATCAGGCCAGCCGTACGACCGCCCTGGACATCCCGAGGACCTTCAGGCCGCCGCTGGTCACGGTCAGGTCGACCCGCACGGTGTTGTCGTCGAGCTTGGCGCCCACCTTGCCGCTGACCTCGATCACGGCGCCACGGTCGTCGTCCGGGACGACGACGGGCTTGGTGAAGCGGACGCCGTAGTCGACGACGGCGCCCGGGTCGCCGGTCCAGTCGGTGACGACACGGATCGCCTCGGCCATGGTGAACATGCCGTGCGCGATGACGTCCGGCAGGCCCACCTCCTTGGCGAACCTCTCGTTCCAGTGGATGGGGTTGAAGTCCCCGGAGGCACCCGCGTACTGCACGAGCGTGGCGCGGTTCACAGGGAAGGACCGGGCCGGCAGTTCGGTGCCGACCTCGACCTCGTCGTAAGCGATCTTCGCCGTCATCGGTTCCTCACACCTCCCCGTCCGTGGTGACCACGGACTCCGCCGGCTCCGCCGCGCGGGCGACGAGCTTGGTCCAGGCGGTCACGACGTGCTCGCCGCTCTCGTCGTGGACATCGCCGCGGATGTCCAGGATGTCATTGCCGGCCATGGACTTGACCGCCTCGATGGTCGAGGTGACCGTCAGCCGGTCACCGGCGCGCACCGGCCGCTTGTAGGCGAACTTCTGGTCACCGTGCACCACGCGGCTGTAGTCGAGACCCAGCTGAGGGTCCTGGACGACCTGCCCCGCCGCCTTGAAGGTGATCGAGAACACGAAGGTCGGCGGCGCGATCACATCGGCGTAGCCGAGCGCCTTGGCGGCATCCGGGTCGGTGTACGCCGGGTTGGCGTCGCCCACGGCCTCGGCGAACTCGCGGATCTTCTCGCGACCGACCTCATAGGGATCGGTGGGCGGGTAGGTCCGCCCGACGAAGGACTGGTCGAGCGCCATGGCCTCGGCACCTCCTGGTTGCTATGTCACTCTGCGTCGCTCTGTTGCAGCGTTGCTCTACTGACCGGTACAGGTCGCTCAACGACACGAGGCCGCCCCCGATCACTCGGGGACGGCCTCGCATACGAGCCTGATTTATCGCGTTTCGCGGTGCGCGGTGTGCGCGTTGCAACGCGGGCAGTGCTTCTTCATCTCCAGTCGGTCCGGGTTGTTACGCCGGTTCTTCTTGGTGATGTAGTTCCGCTCCTTGCACTCCACGCAGGCCAGCGTGATCTTCGGGCGGACGTCGGTGGCAGCCACAGGAGTGCTCCTTGACGAACGGATGGGACGAATGACGCATTAACGCATAGAAGAGTAGCCGATCGAAGGACCGACCCCACAATCGGCTACTGTCAGTAGCGGTGACCGGACTTGAACCGGTGACACAGCGATTATGAGCCGCTTGCTCTACCGACTGAGCTACACCGCTTTGATGGGATCAGGTCCCGCCTCACGACGGGAACCTCACCCACCAGAGCCCCAATACGGAATCGAACCGTAGACCTTCTCCTTACCATGGAGACGCTCTACCGACTGAGCTATTGGGGCGAGCGAGGAAGACATTACACGGTCCGCAGCCGTTCACCCAAATCCGTTTCGCGAGGCCCTCCGGGACCGCCCGGAGGGCCGTTCCCCAAGGTCCCGGCGGTCTCCCGAGCCCCTCCCGCACGCCGGACCACACCGGTACGACTATTGCGCTCCTCCCCGCTCGCGCCGAAACGCCGTCCTAGGCTCGACTCACTCTGCGTGATCTTGCGCCCCCGCCACCCTGCGTAGCCGCTCACCCGTCACACCCGCCACACCCGCCACACCCAGCCCCCGCCTCACCCGCGTCCCCGCGCAGTCCCGAGCCGAGCCCCTGGAGCGCGATGCCCGACAGCCAGCCGCAGCCGCCCCCCTCGTCGTCCCCGTCGGGCTCCTCGGGGGGTTCACCGGATCCGGCCGCCCTCCTGCTGCGCGGGGCGCGCCTGACGGACGGCCGGACCGTGGACGTACGGCTGGGCCGCGGGCGCATCGAGGCGGTCGGCACGGCCGGCAGCCTGGCGGCCGGCCCCACGCATGGCGGCACGCGCGTGGATCTCGGCGGCTACCTCCTGCTCCCCGCTCCCGCCGAGCCGCACGCGCACGCCGACACCGCGCTCACGGCCGACGCCGACGGCCCCGTCTCGTACGCCCCCGAGGATGTCCAGCGCCGTGCCACGGAGGCCGCGCTGCTGCAACTGGGCCACGGCGCGACGGCTGTGCGCGCCCACGTGCGCGTGGGCGACGTCCAGGGCCTCGGCGCACTGGACGCCGTCCTGCAGGCCCGGCGTTCGCTGCGCGGGCTCGTCGAGTTGACGGCCGTGGCGATGCCCCGGGTGCTGACCGGGGCGGCCGGGGCGGACGGGCTCGCGATGCTGCGGGACGCGGTGAAGATGGGCGCCTCGGTGGTGGGCGGCTGCCCGGACCTGGACCCCGATCCGACGGGCTATGTGGAGACCGTCCTGGAGGTCGCCGCCGAGCACGGCTGCCCCGTCGACCTGCACACCGACGCCGCCGACCCGGCCCGTCTCGCCCGCCTGGCGGCGATGGCCGGCGGTCTGCGCCCCGGCGTCTCCCTCAGCCCCTGCGGGGGCCTCGACCACCTCCCCGCCGAAACGGCCACCCGCACCGCCGACCAACTCGCCGCCGCCGGCGTGACGGTGGTCTGCCTTCCCCAGGGCGGCTGCGGCGCCGTCGAACTCCGGGGCGCGGCGCCCGTACGGCTGTTGCGTGCGGCCGGCGTGCGGGTGGCGGCGGGCGGCGGGGCGTTGCGGGACATCTCCAACCCGGTGGGCCGCGGCGACCCCCTGGAGGCGGCCTACCTGCTCGCCTCACGCCACGGCCTGCGCCCCGAGGACGCCTACGACGCCGTGAGCACGTCCGCACGGGCCGCGCTGGGCCTCCCCGAGGTCCGCGTGGAGGCGGGCTTCCCGGCCGACCTCCTGGCCGTTCGCGGCGACCGGCTTGCGGGCGCCCTGTCCCTGGCGTACAGCAGGATCGTGATCCACCAGGGCCGCGTGGTGGCCCGCACCAGCGCCGTTCGCGAGTACCGCAGCTCGGCGAGCGCACCGGAGTGGGGCCTGCCGAGGCAGGGCCGGGGGGAACTGTCGTAGGACCGCGGACCGACCGGCCACCACGGCGGCCCGCGTCGACGAGGCGGACGCGCGCGGGAAGTTGAGGCCGCCGGTCGGTCCTGGGTGAGGCCGTGCGGCGGACGCGGCTGTCCGGGCGTACGGTCGGAGGCATGCGCATTGTCATCGCTGGTGGTCATGGTCAGATCGCGCTGCGGCTGGAGCGCCTGCTCGCCGCGCGCGGGGACGAGGTCGCGGGGATCATCCGCAAGGCCGAACAGGGCGACGACCTTCGGGCGGCCGGCGCCGAACCGGTCGTCCTGGATTTGGAGTCGGCGTCCGTCGAGGAGGTCGCGGAGCGGCTGCGCGGCGCGGACGCGGCGGTGTTCGCGGCGGGCGCCGGCCCGAACAGCGGGACGGCCCGCAAGGACACGGTGGACAGGGGCGCGGCGGTGCTGTTCGCCGACGCCGCGGTCCGGGCGGGCGTACGGCGCTTCGTGGTCGTGTCCTCCATGGGCGCGGACCCGCGCCACCAGGGCGACGAGGTCTTCGACGTCTACCAACGCGCCAAGGGCGAGGCGGACGCGTACGTGCAGGGCCTGGAGTCCCTCGACTGGACGATCCTGCGGCCCGGCGCGCTGACGGACGACGCGGGCACCGGGCTGGTCCGCCTGGAAGCCCGTACGGGCCGCGGTCCGGTCCCTCGCGACGACGTGGCCGCGGTACTGGCGGAACTGCTGGACAGCCCGGCGACGTCCGGCCTCACCCTGGAGCTCGTCAGCGGCTCGGCGCCGGTACCGGTGGCGGTCAAGGCGGTTGCCGGGAACTGAGACAACGGCGCCGGACCGAGGAAGTTCCGCGCGCTACGCGCGCTAGAAGAGGGGCAGCTGTCCTGGAAAATCCGGGACCACGTACCCGTCCAACGACGGCTGGGCCGCGCCCAGTTGCGCCGTGCTGCGCGAACCGGGGCAGGAGACCAGGTCCCCGGTCTCCCGCGCTCCCGGCGGGTCGTGCCGGGCGAACCGTCCGGCGACGACGGCGATCTCGCGGCGGCACTCGGGGCAGGTTCTACGGCGGCTGGACGCGCTGGACATATGGCCAGTCTGCCCCAGTGGGCCACGCGGGTACCCCATGGCGGGACGCGCCCCGCTCGCCGCGCGGAAGTGCGGTCAGCTCCCTAGCATCCGTACACGTGGCACATACCTTCGAGGAACTCGTGGAAAAGCAACGCGCGGCCGACGAGGCACACGCGAGGGTCGAAGCGCTGCGGGACGCGTACGGCGCGCCCACGGCCACCACCTGGTCGGACATCCAGACGGACACCTACGAAACCGCCTGGCGCGCCTGGCGCGACCTCGCCCGCGACGTACAGGCAACGGTGACCGAGTACGCCAAGGACGAGAACAAGCCGCGCAACGACGTCGAGGCGGAGGTGAAAAGGGTGGCGAAGCCACCTTCGGCGCAAGCACCGGAGGCCCGGGAGGACTCTCCCGAAGGGGACTGAAGGCGCGTAGCCCTCCGCCCTCCCCCTCACACGAAGAAACCCCTCCGCTCTGCGTTTCCGCAGTTCGGAGGGGTTCCCTCTCTCAGCGTGGCGGCGCCAGGGTTCGAACCTGGGTAGGCTGAGCCGGCAGATTTACAGTCTGCTCCCTTTGGCCGCTCGGGCACACCGCCGGGCTTGCTGCCCATTCGAACCGCTTTTCGGCGGCGCTCCCTGGCAACGACGTAAACGATACCCGATGCCCAGGGGTGCTTCGCCACCTGATTCCTCGCCGCCCGGAGGAGGCGGGGTGACTAGGCTTGTGCGGATGCGGCCCGGGATCACGCCGGGCTCGGCGGTCACCCCCACGTACGCCGATACGCACCCGACACGCACCCCGATACAAGGAGCCACAGGACATGGCCGACTCCAGTTTCGACATCGTCTCGAAGGTCGAGCGGCAGGAGGTCGACAACGCCCTCAACCAGGCCGCCAAGGAGATTTCGCAGCGCTACGACTTCAAGGGCGTCGGCGCCTCGATCTCGTGGTCCGGTGAAAAGATCCTGATGGAGGCGAACTCCGAGGACCGGGTGAACGCCGTTCTCGACGTCTTCCAGTCCAAGCTGATCAAGCGCGGGATCTCCCTGAAGGCGCTGGAGGCGGGCGAGCCCCAGCTCTCCGGCAAGGAGTACAAGCTCTTCGCGGAGATCAAGGAAGGCATCTCCCAGGAGAACGCGAAGAAGGTCGCGAAGCTCATCCGCGACGAGGGCCCCAAGGGTGTGAAGGCCCAGGTACAGGGCGAGGAACTGCGTGTCAGCTCCAAGAGCCGTGACGACCTCCAGGCCATCATCACCCTGCTCAAGGGCCAGGACTTCGACTTCGCTCTGCAGTTCGTGAACTACCGGTAGCCGGACGAACGGCCGGCCGGGCGACGCGGGGAATCATCACCCGGTCGGCGTCTTTCGACGCATACGAGCAGAGGTGGGCGCCCGACGGGCGCCCACCTCATCTGTTCCGGCCCTCGCGGCTGCGCTCGGGGGCAACGCGGCCGCCGACGGGCAGGCCTCGCGGAGAGCCCTCAGTCGCGTGAGTTGCCGAACAGCAGGCGGTAGGCGATCAGCAGCACGAGAGAACCACCGATCGCCGCGGCCCAGGTGGCGCCGTCGTAGAAGTCCTTGGTGATGGGGTGGTCCAGCCAGCGGGCCGATATCCAGCCGCCGATGAAGGCGCCCGCGACGCCGATGAGGGTCGTGCCGATGAAGCCACCCGGGTCGCGGCCCGGCAGCAGAACCTTGGCGACGACTCCGGCCAACAACCCCAGGATGATCCAGCTGATGATGCTCATGCCCTGAACCTGCCCTTCCGTGCTGTGCCCGCGCTGTCCGGGCACTGTGATGTCGCTCGCTCCGGACGGGCTGTGCTCGTCTCCGTCGCGCCCCGCGTCCTGCGTCGCACGCGGGTTCGTGTCGTGTTGATGAGGACGACGTCCCGACGGCACCGGATGGTTCCGTCGATCACTAGGGTGCGGCTCATGACACAGCCCGGATCAGGCGCGGAGTTGCGGCGGACGCTGGGCGTCGGCGACGCCGTGGCCATCGGGCTCGGCTCGATGATCGGTGCCGGTGTCTTCGTCGCGCTCGCTCCCGCGGCGCGGGCCGCGGGCTCCGGGCTGCTGCCCGGACTCGCGCTCGCCGCGCTGGTCGCCTACTGCAACGCCATGTCGTCGGCGCGGCTGGCCGCGCTGTATCCGGCCTCGGGCGGCACGTACGTGTACGGGCGCGAGCGGCTCGGCGTGTTCTGGGGATATCTGGCGGGCTGGTCGTTCGTGGTCGGGAAGACGGCCTCCTGTGCGGCGATGGCTCTGACGGTCGGGGCGTACGTCTGGCCGGGGCAGGCGCACGCGGTGGCGGTCGCGGCCGTGGTGGCGCTGACCGCGGTGAACTACGGCGGCGTCCAGAAGTCGGCCTGGCTGACGCGGGCGATCGTGGCGGTGGTCCTGGCGGTGCTCGCTTCCGTGGTGGTCGTGTGTCTGGGGTCCGGCACGTCCGACGGGGGGCGGCTGGACGTCGGAGTGTCCGGGGGCGTCGGGGGCGTACTGACGGCCGCCGGTCTGCTGTTCTTCGCCTTCGCCGGGTACGCCCGCATCGCGACCCTGGGTGAGGAGGTGCGGGACCCGGCGCGCACCATCCCCCGCGCGATCCCCCTGACCCTGGGCATCACGCTGGTCGTGTACGCGTGTGTGGCGGTCGCTGTCCTTTCCGCGCTGGGGCCGGGCGGTCTCGGACGTGCGCAGGCTCCGCTGGCCGACGCGGTCCGAGCGGCGGGGATGCCCGGGCTGACGCCGGTGGTTCGGATCGGGGCCGCCGTGGCGGCGCTGGGCTCGCTCCTCGCCCTCATCCTGGGCGTCTCGCGCACGACACTGGCCATGGCACGGGACCGGCATCTGCCCGGCGCCCTGTCGGTCGTACATCCGCGCTTCCGGGTGCCGCACCGGGCCGAGCTCGCCGTGGGCCTGGTCGTCGCGGTCCTGGCCGCCACGGTGGACGTCCGGGGCGCGATCGGATTCTCCTCCTTCGGTGTGCTGGTGTACTACGCGGTGGCGAACGCGTCGGCCTGGACACTCGATCCGGCCCCGGCGAAGCGGTTGCTGCCCACGCTCGGGCTCCTGGGCTGCGTGGTTCTCGCGTTCGCGCTTCCGGGAACCTCGGTGGCCGCGGGTGCGGGAGTACTGGCGGCGGGGGTGCTCGCATACGGGGTACGGCGACGCTGGTCGGGCGCACGCTAGGCGTACGGCGGGAGTGACGGGCGGGCAGTAGCCGTACGACGGCGGTGGGCGGCACGCGGTAGCGGCACGGCAGGCTGCGGTGACGGACGCGGACACCGGGCAACGGGGAGCCCCCCTGCACGCTGCTAGGGCGTCGTTCTCCCGGTCGCCGTCGTGCGTATGCGGAACTCGGTCCACGGGTGCAGTCCCAGGTCGTCGTCCAGGGCGCCGTACCAGCCCGTGCCGTCGAGCCAGGACCGCAGCCAGTGCCCGAGGCTCGGAGCGTCGACGAACCAGGCGTGGTCGGGGTCGCCGGAATTCGGCTCGAAGAGCAGGACCGTCCCCTCTGGGGAGTGGCAGTCCACGCACGCGTACATGGCGCAACCCCAGTGGGATATCGGCAGGACGCCCTCGGGCCAGGGCCAGTCGGGGTCCTCGCGACCGCCTTCACGGTGTGCGAGGTATTGGGTGACGGCAGCCGGCTCACCGGCCGGAGAGGTGTCGAACAGGGGGAGCAGCCCGTACTCCGGGCCGAATCCGCCGTCCCCTATGCGCAGGTAGAGGTCGGCGAGCAGGGGCGGGAGGCGGAAGCCGAGGGCAGCCTCCGCGCGGGCCACGGTGGCCGCGTCCACTGGGTCGGGGAGCGAAGGCCAGCCCCAGGGGCGGGTGGTGGCCGCCTTGGCAGCCGCCCTCGCCCACAACTGCTCGTTCTCGGTCATGCGTTCATGGTGCAAGCCGCCACTGACAACAGGGCCGGCCTGTGGACAACCCGCCGCCTGTGGACAACCGGCGAGCGGAGGCCCGGCCGGTCGTGGACGACGAGCGGACGGGGTGCGCGCCGTCAGCGTGACGCGAACGGCTGGTCCGTGGGCACGATTTCACGGCCGAGCGGGAACAGCGAGACGGGAATCAGTTTGAAGTTCGCGATGCCGAACGGGATCCCGATGATGGTGAGGCAGAGCAGGAGCCCGGTGACGATGTGCCCGATGGCCAGCCACCAGCCGGCGAGGATCAGCCAGAGCACGTTGCCGAGGCACGAAGGCGCGCCCGCGTCGCGACGCTCGATCGTCGTGTAGCCGAAGGGCCAGAGGGCGAAGATCCCGATACGAAAGGCGGCAACGCCGAAGGGAATGCCGATGATCGTGATGCAGAGCAGCGCTCCAGCGGCCAGATAGGCGAGGAACAGCCAGAAGCCACTCAGGATCAGCCAGATGACGTTCAGAATGGTCTTCACTGGTGACGACCTGCCATTTTCTCGAGCCGGGCGATGCGGTCCGCCATCGGCGGGTGTGTCGAGAACGTCTTGGAGAGCCCCTGGCCCTGACGGAAGGGATTCGCGATCATCATGTGGCTCGCGGTCTCGATGCGGGGCTCCGGGGGCAGCGGAAGCTGTTTGGTGCCTGTATCCAGTTTGCGCAGTGCGCTCGCGAGGGCAAGCGGGTCACCGGTGAGTTGGGCGCCGGACGTGTCCGCCTCGTACTCCCGGGAGCGGCTGATGGCGAGCTGGATGAGGCCGGCGGCGAGCGGGCCGAGGATCATGATCAGGAGCATGCCGAGGATGCCGGGGCCGTCATCGTCGTCCGAGCGGCCGATCGGGATCAGCCAGGCGAAGTTGACCAGGAACATGATCACGGAGGCGAGTGCGCCGGCGACCGAGGAGATCAGGATGTCCCGGTTGTAGACGTGGCTGAGTTCATGGCCGATGACGCCGCGCAGTTCGCGCTCGTCGAGGAGACGCAGGATTCCCTCCGTGCAGCACACGGCGGCGTTGCGCGGGTTGCGGCCGGTGGCGAAGGCGTTGGGTGCCTCGGTCGGGGAGATGTACAGGCGGGGCATGGGCTGGCGGGCCTGCGTGGAGAGCTCTCGGACCATCCGGTACAGGGCGGGAGCCTCGAACTCGCTCACCGGGCGGGCGCGCATCGCGCGTAGCGCCAGCTTGTCGCTGTTCCAGTACGTGTACGCGTTGGTGCCCAGCGCGATCAGGACCGCGACGATCAGCCCCATGCGGCCGAAGAAGCTGCCGATGACGATGATGAGTGCGGACAGTCCCCCGAGGAGTACTGCGGTCCTGAGCCCGTTGTGCCGGCGGTGCACGGTACGCCCTCCAAGTCGTGCAGCAGGGGAACCCTTTGCTTACGAGTCCAGTCGTTCTCCGGTGGCACTGTGCCGTGATGTCACATCCAGTGCACCCTCCCGTACTGGTCAACGCCAGGCGGGAGGCACTAGTTCCCTTGTGCCTGCGGGCATGGCGGTGGGCCGTCCGGGTGAGGACGGAGGCGCACACGCGCGTGACGACTCAGAAGAGGCCGGTGTCGGCGAAGCGCAGGATCAGCTGGGGTGCTCCGGAGAGGGCGATACCGAGGGCCGCTGTGAGGCTGATCGCGATCGTGAGCGGAGCGGGTACGCGGTGCTTCTCGGGCTCGCCCTCGGGAGCGCGGAAGAGCAGGGCCGTCCACTGGAGGTAGTAGTACAGGGCGATCACCACGTTGACGGCCATGACGACCGCGAGCCAGCCGAGGCCCGCGTCGACGGCTGCCGAGAAGACGGTGACCTTCGCGAAGAGGCCGATGATGCCCGGCGGCAGTCCCGCGAGGCAGAGCAGGAAGAACGCCAGGAGGAGGGCCGCGAGCGGGTTTTTCGCGTAGAGGCCCCGGTAGTCCGTGATCCGGTTCGTCGTGCTGGTGCGGCCCACCAGGGCGGCCACCGCGAAGGCGCCCAGGTTCACGGCGGCGTACATGAGTGCGTAGGCGACCGTGGAGCCGATGGCGTGCTCGGCGTCGTCGGAGTAAGCGGCGGCGGCGATCGGTACGAGGAGATAGCCGGCCTGACCGACGGAGGACCAGGCGAGCAGGCGTACGGCGCTGTACGCGCGGGTGGCCTGCTGGCGGAGGGCGCCGACGTTGCCGACGGTCATGGTGAGGGCGGCCAGCGCGGCCATGGCGGGGCCCCAGACGTCGGCGTACGAGGGGAAGCCGACGACCGTGACGAGGATGAGGCCGGAGAAGCCGACCGCCTTGCCGACGACCGACAGATAGGCGGCGATGGGCAGAGGGGCGCCGACGTAGGTGTCGGGAACCCAGAAGTGGAAGGGCACCGCGGCCGTCTTGAAGGCGAAGCCGATGAGGGTGAGGACCACACCCGTCTGGCCCAGGGTGTGAAGCTGCCCGTCGACGTGCTGGATGCGGTCGGCGACCTGGGTCAGGTAGAGGGTGCCGGTCGTCGCGTACACGAAGCTGACGCCCAGGAGGCTGACGGTGGTCGCGGTGACGGACGACAGGAAGAACTTCAGGGCGGCCTCGGAGGACCTGCGGTCGCCGTGCCGGATGCCGACGAGGGCGAAGGCGGGCAGGGAGGCGACCTCCAGGGCGACGACGAGCGTGGCGAGGTCGCGGGAGGCGGGCAGCAGGGCGGCGCCGGCGGCTGAGGACAGCAGCAGGAACCAGAACTCGCCTTCGGGGAGGCGCCCGCGCTCGTCCTTGAGGGCGGTGACCGACAGCAGGGCCGCCAGTAGTGCTCCCCCGAGCACCAGGAACTGGATGACGAGGGTGAAGCGATCGGCGGTGTAGCTGCACACGCGTGTGTCGCCGGTCAGGCAGAAGGTGGAGCGGTCGCCGTCCAGGAGGGGCAGGAGGAGAGCTGTGGAGGCCGCGAGGCCCGCGACCGAGAACCAGCCGAGGAGTGGCTTGCGGGCATCGCCGACGAAGAGGTCGGCGACGAGGACGACGAGGGCGACGACCGCCGCGAGGGTGGGCGGTGCGATGGCGAGCCAGTCGACGGACTGCACCACCGACTCGGCCAGGGGCCGGAGCACGGGCTGGGCCAGGGAGCTCATCGGGTGCCTCCTGCGAGGAGCTGCTGCACGGCCGGATCGGTCAGGCCGAGGAGGACCTTCGGCCACAGGCCGGCGACGACGGTGAGGGCGACGAGCGGGGCCCAGGCCGCGAACTCGTAGGTCTGCACATCGGCGAGGCGCGGGGCGTCCTGCGGGACGGTACCCATGCAGACTCGGCGGACCACGGTGAGCAGGTACGCGGCCGTCAGCAGCGTGCCGAACGCGGCGATCGCCGTGAAGGTGAGGAAGGCGGGGCGGCTGAGGCCGTCGGCGGGGTCGAAGGCGCCGAACAGGGCCAGCATCTCGCCCCAGAAGCCGGCCAGGCCCGGCAGGCCGAGCGAGGCTACGGCGGCGAAGGCGAGGAGACCGCCGAGGCGGGGGGTCCTGCCGTACAGCGCGGCGCCGGTCCGCTCGGCGAGGGTGTCCAGGTCGGTCGTGCCGGTGCGGTCCTTCAGGGCTCCGACCAGGAAGAAGAGGAGGCCGGTGATGAGGCCGTGGGCGATGTTGGCGAACAGTGCACCGTTCACGCCGGTCGGGGTCATGGTCGCGATGCCGAGCAGGACGAAGCCCATGTGGCCGACGGAGGAGTACGCGATGAGGCGCTTGAGGTCGCCCTTCGCGCCCTGCTTGGCGAGGGCCAGGCAGGCCAGGGATCCGTAGATGATCCCGACGACGGCGAAGGCGGCGAGGTAGGGGGCGAAGATGCGGAAGCCGTCCGGTGCGACGGGCAGCAGAATCCGGACGAACCCGTACGTACCCATCTTCAGCAGTACGCCGGCCAGCAGGACCGAGCCGACGGTCGGGGCGGCGGTGTGGGCGTCGGGCAGCCAGCTGTGCAGCGGCCACATCGGGGTCTTTACGGCGAGCCCGATCCCGATCGCAAGAACGGCGATGACCTGCACGGACGTGGTCAGCGACCGGCCGTTGTCAGTGGCGAGTGCCACCATGTCGAAGGTGCCCGCCTTGATTCCGATCAGGAGCAGGCCGAGCAGCATGACCACGGACCCGAACAGGGTGAAGAGGATGAACTTCCAGGCCGCCTGGGTCCGGCCCTCGCCGCCCCAGCGGGCGATGAGGAAGTACATCGGGATCAGGACCATCTCGAAGGCGAGGAAGAACAGCAGCAGGTCGAGGACGGCGAAGGTAGCGAGGGTGCCGGACTCGAGGACGAGCACGAGCGCGACGAAGGCCTTAGGGGACGGGCCCGGAGTCTGCGGCGTCAGGCTCTGGTTCGGCTGCTTGAAGTAGGAGTACACCGCGCAGAGGAAGGTCAGCAGCGCGGTCAGGACCAGCAGGGGGAGGGAGATGCCGTCGATGCCGAGGTGGATGCGCACGTCGAGTGCGGGGATCCAGCTGATGTCCGTACTGGCCTGCATCTTCGAGGGATGGTCGTGGTCGAAGCCGAGCGCGAGGACGATCGCGGCGATGAGGATCGCGCCGGTCACGGTCACGCCGTGGCGCAGCACGGCCTGCTCGGGTGACTTCCCCTTCAGCCCGGGCGGGGCCGGCAGCAGAGCGGCGACGGCGCCGAGGAGCGGGCCGGCCACGATGAACGCAAGAAGGAACTGCATCACGGACTCGTTGATATCGATCACGCCTGCTCACGCTCCCGAAGCGAGGAGAAGGGCGGCGACCGCCAGGACGACGGTGCCGGCGAGCAGCGCGCTCACATAGGTCTGGACGTTGCCTGTCTGGGCGCGCCGTACGGCGGCCCCCAGCCAGCGGGGCACGGCGCCCGCGCCGCGTACGTAGGTGTCGACGACCTCGCGGTCGAGGAACCGGACGAGGCTCGCGCCGGCCTGGACCGGGCGGACGAACAGCGTCTGGTAGACGGCGTCGAGGTGGAAGCCGACGGCCGCGTGGCGGTGCAGCGGGCCGAGGAGGAGCCGTCCCGGGTCCGCCGGGTCCGGGGCCGAGGCCACATCTCCGTAGGCCGGCGCGTGCGTCGCGATGGCTTCGGCCTCGACGCGTCCCGCGTCGCCCTCGGGGTGGGCGGCGACCGCGCCCAGGGGGACGCGGGCGGCGACCCCGGTGACATGGCGCCAGGCCGCGTACATGACGAATCCGCCGGCCAGAGCCACGCCTGTGCCGAGGACGGCCGTGGTCAGGGTCGGCGCGAGGTCGTCGCCGTCGAACCAGTCGGGAAGCGTGCGGTAGGCGAACGCGCCGAGGGCGAGGGACGGGACGGCCAGGACCCACAGCACCACGGTCATGGTCAGGGGCTCGCGGCCGTGGTCGGGGGCCTCGGCGCCCCGGCCGCGGAAGGCCAGCAGCCACAGGCGGGTCGCGTAGGCGGCGGTGAGGAGGCCGGTGATCAGTCCGGCGACGAGGACGAGCCAGCCCGCGGCACCGGGCGCGTGCTCGGTGTGGCCCGCGGTGACGTGCTCGGCGGCACCGAGGACGGACTCCTTGGAGAAGAAGCCGCTGAACGGCGGGATCGCGGCGAGCGCGAGAAGCGCCACGGTCATCGTCCAGTAGGCGTCGGGGACGCGGTCGCGCAGGTGGCTCATGCGGGACATGGCGGCCAGCGAGTTGGTGCCGGCGGCGTGGATGATCACGCCCGCCGCGAGGAACAGCAGCGCCTTGAAGGCGCCGTGCGAGAGGAGGTGGAAGACGGCGGCACCGCGATCGCCGACGGCGAGGGCGCCGGTCATGTAGCCGAGCTGGCCCATCGTCGAGTAGGCGAGGACGCGCTTGATGTCGTCCTGGGCGAGGGCGGCCAGGCCCGAACCGACCATGGTGACGGCGGCCATCGCGGCGAGGACCACCATCGCGGCCTGGGACGCCTCGAAGACCGGGAGGAGACGGGCGACGAAGTAGACACCGGCGGCGACCATCGTCGCGGCGTGGATCAGCGCGGAGACGGGAGTGGGGCCCGCCATCGCGTCCGGGAGCCAGGTGTGCAGCGGGAACTGCGCGGACTTGCCGGCCACGCCCGCGAGCAGCAGCAGGGCGACGAGGGTCGGGTGGTCGAGTCCGCCGTGGGCGACGGCGCCGAGGACCTTCGTGATCTCGAAGGAGCCGACGTCGGTGGCGAGGGCGAACAGACCGATGAGGAAGGGGACATCGCCGAGCTTGGTGACCAGGAAGGCCTTGATGGAGGCGGCGCGGGCCTCCGGGGTCTCCCAGTAGTGGCCGACCAGGAAGTAGGAGCAGATGCCCATGACTTCCCAGCCGACCAGCAGCACGATCAGGTCGCCGGAGTAGACGACCAGGAACATCGCGGAGGTGAAGAGGGAGACGAGCGCGGCGTACGAGGGGTAGCGGGGGTCCTCGCGCAGATAGCCGGTCGAGTAGATCTGCACGCAGGCGGCGACCAGCCCGACCAGGACGGCGACCAGGGCGGCGAAACCGTCGATGTGCAGGGCCAGTTCGATCGGGACAGAGCCGGTCGGGGTCAGTTCGGTGGCCGCGTCGACAGAGGCGCCACCGCCCTGGCGCACAGCGACGATCGCGGCCACTGCGAGCGCGGCGAGGGTCGGCAGGACGGCGAGCGGGCGCACGAAGCCAGCGGCGGTGCGGCCCAGGAGCAGGCCGGCGGCAGCGCCCAGGAACGGCAGGAGAGGGACGAGGGCGGCGAGGGTGGTCGTGGTCACGCGGTGGCCTCAGCCTTCTCGGCGGCCGTTCCGGTCGCGGGGGTGTCGCTGTCGGGGCCGTCCGTCGCGTGGCTCTCGTGGCCTTCGGCGGTGTCGCGGAGCCGGTCGATGTCCGCGGTGCCCCGGTTGCGGTGGACGGCGAGGACGATCGCCAGACCGATGCCGATCTCGGCGGCGGCGATGGCGATGGTGAACAGGGTCAGGGCCTGTCCGGAGTGCAGGGTGTCCTCGGCCGTCCTGCTGAGCCAGACGTCGAAGGCGACCAGGTTGAGGTTGACGGCGTTGAGCATCAGCTCGACGGACATCAGGACGAGGATCGCGTTGCGGCGGGCGAGGACGCCGTAGAGCCCGGTGCAGAAGAGGAGGGCGGACAGGACGGCGGGATAGACGAGGTGCATCAGCGGGTGCCTTCCTGCTCGGCCGGGTTTTCCCGGGCGTCCGGAACAGAAAGGGAACTCTCTGTCACGGACTGGGAACTCTCGGTCGCGGCTCGGGCGTTCACAGGGGGAGAGCTCGACTCCGCCTTCGCCTTGCGGGACAGGACGATCGCGCCGACCAGCGCCGCAAGAAGAAGGACGGAGAGGGCCTCGAAGGGAAGGACCCAGTTCTGGAAGAGGCTGGCGCCGGTGACCTCGGTCGAGCCGGCGGCCGGACCGCCCAGGTCGATCCAGGTCGCGCGGAAGGCGTCGACGACCACCCAGACGAGGGCGGCGGCCGCGGCGACGGCCACGGTGAGAGCGGCCCAGCGGTTGCCGGAGTCCGCGTCCGGAGAGCGGCCGATGGGGGCCTTGGTGAGCATCAGACCGAACAGGAGGAGCACGACGACGGAACCGACATAGATGAGGACCTGCACCCAGGCGATGAACTCGGCGGTGAGAAGCAGGTACTCGACGGCCAGGCCGCCGAGGGTGACCACGAGCCACAGGGCGGCGTGCACCAGCTGCTTGGTGGTCACGCTGACGAGGGCGGCGCCGAAGGTGACCAGCCCGACGAGCAGGAAGGCGATCTCGACACCGGTCGGGGAGAGAAAACCGTGGTGTGCCTGAGCGAGCGTCACGATTCTCCTCCCTGGGGTTCGTTGGGCTCGGCCTGGGCAGCCGCGAGCTTCTCGGCCGACTTACGGGCGGCCGCGATCTCCTTCGGTTCTTCGGCGGCGGGGTCGAGGGCGGGTGGGGCCGGAACGGTCCACATCCATTCGCGGAGCTTGTCGCGTTCATGGGTGAGTTCGTGGATGTCGGTCTCGGCGTACTCGAACTCCGGAGACCAGAACAGGGCGTCGAAAGGACAGACCTCGATGCAGATACCGCAGTACATGCACAGCGAGAAGTCGATGGCGAAGCGGTCGAGGACGTTGCGGCTGCGCTCGCGGCCGCCCGGGGCGGCGGGCGGGACCGTCTCCTTGTGGGAGTCGATGTAGATGCACCAGTCGGGGCACTCACGGGCGCAGAGCATGCAGACCGTGCAGTTCTCCTCGAACAGGCCGATGACGCCACGGGTACGGGGCGGGAGTTCCGGCTGGGCGTCCGGGTACTGCTCGGTGACCGTCTTCCGCGTCATCGTGCGGAGGGTGACGGCCAGGCCCTTGGCGAGACCGCTACCGGGGATCGACCGGCGGGGCCGCCCGGCGGGAGCCGTCGGGGAGTCGTGGTCGGGTGACGGGCGGGACATGGCTACTGGATCACCACCTTGACGATGCCGGTGAGGGCGATCTGGGCGAGGGACAGGGGGACGAGGAGGGTCCAGGAGAACTTCTGCAGCTGGTCCTCGCGCAGGCGGGGGTAGGTGACGCGGAACCAGATCACGACGAAGGCGAGGACGGCCGTCTTGAGGAGGGTCCAGACCCAGCCGAGGCCGTCGGCGCCCCCGGGGCCGTGCCAGCCGCCCAGGAAGAGGACGGTGGTCAGGCCGCACAGGACGACGATTCCGGCGTACTCGGCGAGGAGGAAGAGAGCGAAGCGCAGGCCGGTGTACTCGGTGTACGCACCGAAGATGATCTCCGAGTCGGCGACGGGCATGTCGAAGGGCGGCCGCTGCAGTTCGGCCAGACCGGCGATGAAGAAGACGATCCCACCGGTGATCTGCCAGGGCAGCCACCACCACTCGAAGGCGTCGACGATGCCGGGCAGGGAGACCGTGCCGGCCGCCATCGCCACCGAGGCGGCGGTGAGCAGCATCGGGAGTTCGTAGGCGAGCAGCTGAGCGGCGGTGCGCAGGCCGCCGAGAAGGGAGAACTTGTTGGCACTGGCCCAGCCGGCCATGAGCGAGCCGAGTACGCCGACGCCCATCACCGCGAGCACGAAGAAGATGCCCGCGTCCACGACCTGGCCGACGGCACCCTCGCCCGGGCCGATGGGGATGGCGAGGAGAACCAGAAGGTACGGGAGGAGGGATACGGCCGGCGCGAGCTGGAAGATACGGCGGTCCGCGCCCGCGGGGACGATGTCCTCCTTCTGTGCGAACTTGACTCCGTCCGCGACGAGCTGGGCCCAGCCGTGGAAGCCGCCCGCGTACATCGGTCCCAGTCGGCCCTGCATATGGGCCATCACCTTGTGCTCGGTCTGACCGACGATCAGGGGGAAGGTGAGGAAGACGACGAAGACGACCAGGAGTCGCAGGGCGACGTCGAAAGCGTCGTTCACTGCCGGCCTCCTGCGGGGTCCTCGGGGGCGATCTGCTCGGGGCTGAGCGGCTCCGGTTCGGACTTCGGTTCGGACTTCGGTTCGGACTTCGGTTCCGACTTCGGCTTCGGGTCCGGTCCTGACTTCGGTTCGGGTTCGGACTTCGGTTCAGGCGCTGGTCCCGGTTCGGATTCCGGCCCGTGTTCGGGTTCCGGCCCCGGTTCGGGGCGTGGCCTCGGCGATGGCTTCGGCTCCGGCTCCGGCTGCCGCTCTGGCTGGGGCTCGGCACTTACTTCCGGCCTCTGCTCCCGCTCCGCGTTCACCTCCGGATCGGCACTCCCCTCCGGCTCCTGCACTGGCTCAGCGTGCTCCTCCGGCTGGGGCTGCGGCTTCTGCTGGGGCTCGTGCTGCTCGTCCGGTTCCGGCTTCTGCTGGGGCTCGTCGAAGGCTGGGCGGGCGTGGTGCCATGGGGCGTCGGAGCTGCGGGCGGTCGTGGAGGAGCGGGTGGGGGTGCCGGGCGGCGATGTCGGGGGCTGGGTGTGCTGGGAGGCCGAGCCCTGGGAGGCGCTGCGCGCGCGGCGGGGTCTGGCCGGGGCGGGTGCGTCGGGCGCTACGGGCTCTGGCGGCGTCGCCGGTGTGGCCGACGTCGCCGATGTGGTCGGTGTTGCCGGTGTGGTCGGTGTCGCCGGTGTTGCCGTCTGGCTTGCTGAGCCTGCTGATGCTGTGCGGGCGCGGCGGACCGGGCGGTCGCCTGCCGTGGCTCCTGTTGCCGCCCGTGCCGTTGCCGCGCGTCCCGTTGCCGCTCGGGCAGGGCGGGTCGGGGCGGGGGGGAGCTGGCCCTTCAGGGGGCCCCATTCGTTGGGGTCGGGGACGCCTGGGGGGAGCATCTGGCGGCGCTTGGGACCGCCGTGCTCGGACTCGCCGGGCTCCTTCGCGCCGGGCCAGGCCTTGGCGACGCGGGCGGCGAGGACGAAGTCCTTGCGCAGGGGGTGACCTTCGAAGGTCTCCGGGAGAAGGAGGTGGTTCAGGGCGGGATGGCCCTCGAAGGCGACGCCGAACATCTCGTGCGTCTCGCGTTCGTGCCAGGTCGCGCCGGCGTAGACGTCGACGGCGGAGGCAAGCGACGGTGCCTCGTGCGGGACGGTCGTGCGCAGCAGCAGACGACGCACCGGGGACAGCGCCACGACGTGCGCCGAGACACGGAAGCCCGTGCCGGGTTCGTCGACCGCGCTCAGCCAGTCGAAGTACGTGCAGGACAGGCGGTCGCGTGCCACGCGCAGGGCGTCGGTCCAGGATGAGGGAGGGACGTCGACCGTCAGGACGTCGTACGACTCCTCGGCCGTGGCCTGCGGACCGAAGAGATCCTCGGCGGGGGCGGGGAGCCAGCCGATCGTGGTCATCGGCCCTCCCCCGACGGCTCAGAAGCGGACTGGGCGGCCGGGGGCCGGACCAAGCCGCTCTGCAGGGCCGCCGTCGAGGGGCGGGCCGAGGGGCGGGAAGCGGCCGAGCCGGACGTGGTCGGGCCGGACGTGGTCGGGCCGTAGCGCTCGTCCAGCGACTCCCGGGCGATCTTCTCCTGGAGCTTGAGGATGCCCTGGAGAAGCGCCTCCGGGCGCGGTGGGCAGCCCGGCACGTACACGTCCACCGGGATGATCTGGTCGACGCCCTTCGTCACCGAGTACGAGTCCCAGTAGGGGCCGCCGCAGTTGCTGCACGCGCCGAAGGAGATGACGTACTTCGGCTCGGGCATCTGCTCGTAGAGGCGCTTCACGGCCGGGGCCATCTTGTCCGTGACCGTGCCGGAGACCACCATCAGGTCGGCCTGGCGCGGGCCCGGCGCGAAGGGGATGACTCCGAGGCGGATGAAGTCGTGGCGGGCCATGGACGCGGCGATGAACTCGATGGCGCAGCAGGCGAGACCGAAGTTGAAGACCCAGAGCGAGTAGCGGCGGCCCCAGTTCAGGATCACCTTCATCGGTTCCGGGGCGAGGCGGGCCAGGGTGCCCAGGCGCTTCGGCTCGGGCAGCGGAACAGGTTCCGAGCGCACCCGTTCGAGCTGCTCCGGCTGCTGCGGCTGCTGCGGCTGTTCCGCTTGTTCCTGCCGTTCCTGCGGCTCCTGCTGCTCCGGCTGTTCTGGGGGATTCACTTTCGGCGTCACGTCCATGTCAGGACGCCCTTCTTGTAGGCGTACAGCAGGCCCACGGCCAGGAAGCCGAGGAAGATGAACATCTCCACGAGCGTGGCGGCGCCATAGCCGGGGGCCGCGAAGACCGTCGCCCACGGGAAGAGGAAGATCGAGTCGACCGCGAAGATCACGTAGAGGAAGGCGTAGACGTAGTAGCGGACCTGGGTGTGGGCCCAGCCCTCGCCCACGGGGTCGACGCCGCACTCGTACGTCAGGAGCTTCTCCGGGGTGGGGACCACCGGCCGCAGCAGGCGTCCCGCGCCGAAGGCCACGGCGACGAACAGCACGCCGACGACGGCGAGCAGCCCGACGACGGAGTAGGACTGGAAGTAGTCCGCCGCGACTTCCGCCGCGACCTCGACGGTCCGTTCCCGCACGTCCGTCCCTCGCTCCCTGACCTCAGTCTCTTCGACGACAGGCCCGTTCGACGATCTGTACGCACGGGAGTCTAGGCCCTGATAAAGGGACGGTAAGCAGCCCGTCACGCCTCGGCCTGCGGGGCGGGGGTTTTCCCCCGGCCGAGGAAGGCGGCAGACCTCATGGCGCGGCGCCGTGCGGCGCGGCAGGCTAGCCCATATGACCGCTTCCGCCAGCCGATCCGCCTCCGACCCCAGAAGTTCCGAGCCCAGAAGTTCCGGGCCCAGAAGTTCCGGGCCCAGAAGTTCCGGGCCCGAAAGTTCCGAGCCCAGAAGCCCCGATCACAGGAGCTCCGACCCGGGGAGTCCTCGGTCGAGCCCGGGAAGTACGCACTCGGGCGGCTTCCGTCCGGGGGACGCCCGTCCTACGAACTCTCCTCCCGGCGGGGCGGGGCATGACAACGACCGTCCGGCCCCGGTCCGTCTCGCCTACGACCCCCAGACGTGGAAGGAGATCGCGCACCTTCTCACGAACCTGCCGATGTCGTTGATCGGCTTCACCTATGTGATGACGGTGATCGTCAGCGGCGCCGCGATGACCGTCACCGTGGTCGGGTTTCCGCTGCTCGCACTCGGGCTGGCCGGGGCGCGGCTGATGGGCCGGTTCGAGCGGGGGCGGGCGCGCCTGCTGCTCGGGATGCGCATCGACGAGCCGAGCCCGCTGCCGCTGCGCAGGACGGGCGGCCTCTTCGCGCGGATGTGGCTGGCGTTGAAGGACCCGGTGGCCTGGCGCACGGTGCTGTACGACCTCATCAGGTTGCCCTGGGGAATCCTGACCTTCAGCGTGGTCGTCCCGTCGCTGTTCGTGCTGTGGCCGGTGCTGCCGTTCCTGGCGCGCGGGCTGACGAACGCGGACCGGGCGATGGTGCGGGGACTGCTGTCCCCCTCCGACGAGCTGGAGCGGCGGATCGCGGAGCTGGAGTCGGACCGGGGAGTCGTGGTCGACACGGCGGCCGCCGATCTGCGGCGCATCGAGCGGGACCTGCACGACGGGGCGCAGGCCCGGCTGGTCAACCTGGCGATGGGGCTGGGCCTGGCGAAGGAGAAGTTGCTGGAGGGACAGGCCGACGACGCCGTGGCGGCGATGGTGGAGGAAGCGCACGGCGAGGTGAAGCTGGCGCTCCAGGAGCTGCGGGACCTGGCGCGGGGGATTCATCCGGCCGTCCTCACCGACCGGGGGCTGGACGCGGCGCTGTCCTCGGTGGCCTCGCGCTGCACGGTCCCGGTGAAGGTGACCGCCGACCTGACGTCGAGGCCGGCGCAGGCCATCGAGGGCATCGCCTACTTCACCGTCTCCGAGCTGCTCCAGAACGTCAGCAAACACAGTGCGGCCCGGTCCGCCTCGGTCGACGTGTGGCGGACCGACGACCGGCTGCTCATCCAGGTGTGGGACGACGGCCGGGGCGGAGCGCGGCTCGACGGCGGATCGGGGATGCGGGGGCTGGCGGAGCGGCTGGACGCCGTCGACGGGCTGTTCATCGTGGAATCGCCGGTGGGAGGCCCCACGACGGTGACCGCGGAGCTGCCCTGGCGCAACCGCGGCGGGAAGGACCGGCAGGGATAGGGGACAGAGGGGCGAGCGGGGTGTGGAAGGTGGGTGGCGTCGAGGGAGGTAGGGAAAACCCCCCTTCCAAGACGCCGACGGACTCCATGGTCCGCGCGCCCGCCGCCGAGGAGGGTTGGAGGTACGGATCGACAGCTGCGCGACGAGCAGGACGACTAGAACGGACGACGCCGATGGCCACGCAGTACGGGCAGCACGGGCAGCAGGGGCAGGTCGAGGACGGCCTCGGTCTGTTCGGGCAGCCGGACCGGTACGGACCGGAGTACGGGCGCCGGGACGGGGGGCGCCGCCATCTGCTGCCGACGGGGCTGCGCGAGCCGCTCACGGCGCGTCACTGGCGTGAACTCGTCTACGTCCTGCTCGGTCTGCCGGTCGGCATCGTGTTGTTCACCTTCACGATCACGATGCTGTCGCTGGGTGCGGGGCTGCTGGTGACGTTCCTCGGCATCCCGGTGCTGGCGGCGGGGCTGGCGGCGGGCCGGGGCTTCGGAGCGCTGGAACGGGCCCGGGCGCGCGGGCTGCTCGGCCTGGAGGTGGCCGACCCCGAGCCGCTGCGGCCGCGGGGCAGGGGCGCGATGGCCTGGATGGCCGCCGTCCTGAAGAGCGGCACGTCGTGGCGGCAGGCGCTGTACGCGGTGGTGCAGTTCCCGTGGGCGGTGTTCTCCTTCGCTGTCACGGTGGCCGTGTGGTCGTTCGGCTGGGCCATGCTGACGTATCCGCTGTGGTTCTGGGTCTTCCCGATGTACGGCGGTCAGGGCGGGCTTCAGCTGTACGGCGACGAGCAGCACAGCGTCTACCTCGACAACCCCTTCGAGATCACGGTGACGGCGCTGGTGGGCCTGCTGATCACGCTGGCCACGCCGTGGATCGTGCGGGCGCTGACGACGGTGGACCGGCTGCTGGTGCACGGGCTTCTCGGGCCGTCGTCGCTGGGGGCGCGGGTGGTGGAGCTGGAGTCCGGCCGGGGGGTCGTGGTGGACACGGCGTCCGCCGATCTGCGGCGCATCGAGCGCGATCTGCACGACGGGGCGCAGGCGCGGCTGGTGGCGCTGGCGATGGATCTGGGGCTGGCGAAGGAGAAGCTGCGGGAGGATCCGCGGGCGGCGGCACGGATGGTGGACGAGGCGCACGGTGAGGTGAAGACGGCGTTGCAGGAACTGCGGGACCTGGCGCGCGGGATCCATCCGGCGGTGCTGACGGACCGGGGGCTGGACGCGGCGCTGTCGGCGGTGGCTTCGCGGTGCGCGGTGCCGGTGCGGGTGGATGTGGATCTGGTGGAGCGGCCGGCGCCGGCGATCGAGGGGATCGCGTACTTCACCGTCTCCGAACTGCTTCAGAACATCAGCAAGCACAGTGGGGCGCGGTCGGCCTCGGTCGATGTGTGGCGGGTGGAGGACCGGTTGATGTTGCAGGTGGTGGACGACGGGGTGGGGGGAGCGGACGCCTCCGGCGGGGGGTCTGGGCTGGCCGGGCTCGCGGGGCGGTTGGACGCGGTGGACGGGATCCTGGTGGTGGATTCACCGGCGGGCGGCCCCACCCGGGTGACCGCGGAGTTGCCCTGGCGGGCGGAGGGCGCCTGAGGGGCAGGCTGTTCGGCCACCCCTCGAACGGAGGGCGCCTGAGGGGCAGGCTGTTCCGCCACCCCCGCCACCCCGCCGTCCCCGCCCTACCCCCTGCCCTACCCGTACCTGACCTTTCGGCCCTCGCCCTTCCCGTACCTGACTTCCCGCCCCTGCCCTGCACGTCTCTGGCTTCCCGCCCCTGTCCTTCCCGCCCCTGTCCTTCCCGTCCCTGCCCTTCCCGTCCCGTCCCGGGTGCTTCATCCCTGCCCTTCCGCCCCTGGCTTCCCGTCCCCGGAGGTTGCGTTCCCGGGCCCTCCTTCGGCCCCGAAAGGGCCTGCTCCTCGAACTCGGGCAGAAAACTCGGACAGAAAACTCCCAGCCCGTTGCTGGAATGCTTGACTGGTTCGACCAACGGGTGGACGGCTGGGGGGCCGAGGATCGTGGAGGACAGGGTGCGGGTGGTCATCGCCGAGGATTCGGTGCTGTTGCGGGAGGGACTGACCCGGTTGCTGACCGACCGGGGGCATGAGGTGGTGGCCGGGGTCGGGGACGCCGACGCGTTGGTCAAGACCATTACGGAACTGAACGACGAGGGCGCGCTGCCCGATGTCGTCGTCGCGGACGTGCGGATGCCGCCCACTCATACGGACGAGGGGGTGCGGGCAGCCGTGCAGCTGCGCAGGGCGCATCCCGGGCTCGGAGTGCTGGTGTTGTCGCAGTACGTGGAGGAGAGGTACGCCACCGAACTGCTGGCCGGTTCCACTCGCGGGGTGGGGTATCTGCTCAAGGACCGCGTGGCGGAGGTACGGGAGTTCGTGGACGCCGTGGTGCGGGTCGCCCAGGGCGGGACGGCCCTCGATCCGGAGGTCGTCGCGCAGCTGCTCGGGCGGAGCAGGAAGCAGGATGTGCTGGCCGGGCTCACCCCGCGGGAGCGGGAGGTCCTCGGGCTGATGGCCGAGGGACGGACGAACTCCGCGATCGCCCGGCAGCTGGTCGTCAGCGACGGGGCCGTGGAGAAGCACGTCAGCAACATCTTCCTGAAGCTCGGCCTGTCACCGAGTGACGGGGATCACCGCCGCGTACTCGCCGTCCTCACCTACCTCAATTCCTGACGAGATGGCACTGTGCCTTCGTCGAGTCGGGGAACTCGGAGAGGGCGGAGGAAGCGACGGGGGCGGCGAACAGGCAGTGAGCGCAGCTGCGTGCAGATGCGTGCAGAACCGCGGTGTGATTCCGGAGCGTCTGCCGGACTGGCGCCGGGGGGCGGGAAATCATGAAAAGCGGGGGTGCCGGGCCGTCTCGGGACAGCGACCGTCATACGAATGGCCGAGGTAAGGCGACCCTTACAGCCATAGGGTTGATCCGTGGAGGGTCTTCGTGAAGGCCTTCCGGGACAGCCACCTCGAGGGAGGTCCAGTTCAGTGACCAGTCAGGTCAGCAGTCCAGCGGAACAGGCCGACGGAATCGACGGAACAGACGGGTCCGTCGTGGGAGAGCAGCGCAAACCGGGCGGGACGAAGGACGTCCGTCGTCTCGACCGGGTGATCATCAGGTTCGCGGGCGACTCGGGTGACGGTATGCAGCTCACCGGCGACCGTTTCACCTCGGAGACCGCGTCGTTCGGGAACGACCTCTCCACCCTGCCGAACTTCCCCGCCGAGATCCGCGCGCCCGCCGGCACCCTCCCCGGCGTCTCCTCGTTCCAGCTGCACTTCGCCGACCACGACATCCTCACGCCGGGTGATGCGCCCAATGTGCTGGTCGCGATGAATCCGGCGGCGCTGGCGGCCAACATCGCCGATGTGCCGCGCGGCGCGGAGATCATCGTCAACACGGACGAGTTCACCAAACGGGCGATGCAGAAGGTGGGGTACGCGGCCTCGCCGCTGGAGGACGGGTCCCTCGACGGTTATCAGCTCCACCCGGTCCCGTTGACCACCCTGACCGTCGAGGCACTCAAGGAATTCGACCTCACCCGCAAAGAGGCCGAGCGCAGCAAGAACATGTTCGCGCTCGGCCTCTTGTCATGGATGTACCACCGGCCCACCGAGGGCACCGAGAAGTTCCTGAAGACGAAGTTCGCGAAGAAGCCCGACATCGCGGCCGCCAATATCGCCGCTTTCCGTGCCGGCTGGAACTTCGGCGAGACGACCGAGGACTTCGCCGTCAGTTATGAGGTCGCTCCGGCCGCGAAGGCGTTTCCGGTCGGCACCTACCGGAACATCTCCGGGAACCTCGCTCTGGCGTACGGGCTGATCAGCGCCTCCCGGCAGGCCGATCTGCCGCTGTTCCTGGGGTCCTATCCGATCACGCCTGCCTCCGACATCCTGCACGAGCTGAGCAGACACAAGAACTTCGGCGTGCGTACGTTCCAGGCGGAGGACGAGATCGCCGGGATCGGTGCGGCACTGGGGGCGGCTTTCGGGGGGTCCCTCGCCGTCACCACCACCTCCGGGCCCGGTGTGGCACTGAAGAGCGAGACCATCGGGCTCGCGGTCTCGATGGAGCTGCCGCTGCTGATCGTGGACATCCAGCGGGGCGGACCGTCGACCGGCCTGCCGACCAAGACCGAGCAGGCCGACCTGCTGCAGGCCATGTTCGGGCGCAACGGCGAGGCCCCGGTGCCGATCGTCGCGCCCCGCACGCCCGCCGACTGCTTCGACGCGGCCCTGGAGGCGGCCCGGATCGCGCTCACCTACCGCACGCCGGTGATGCTGCTGTCCGACGGCTATCTGGCCAACGGCTCCGAGCCCTGGCGGATCCCCGAACCGGACGAGCTTCCGGACCTGACCGTGCAGTTCGCCCAGGGGCCGAACCACACCCTGACCGACGGCAGCGAGGTCTTCTGGCCGTACAAGCGCGACCCGCAGACCCTCGCCCGGCCGTGGGCGATCCCGGGCACCCCGGGGCTCGAGCACCGCATCGGCGGGATCGAGAAGGAGGACGGGACCGGGAACATCTCCTACTCCCCCGCCAACCACGACTTCATGGTCCGCACCCGCCAGGCCAAGATCGACGGCATCGACGTCCCCGATCTCGAGGTCGACGATCCGCACGACGCGAACACCCTGGTACTGGGCTGGGGTTCCACCTACGGGCCGATCACCGCCGCGGTACGGCGGCTGCGCACCGCCGGGGAGGCCGTCGCGCAGGCTCATCTGAGGCATCTGAACCCGTTCCCGCGCAACCTGGGCACGGTGCTGAAGCGCTACGACAAGGTCGTCATCCCCGAGATGAACCTCGGCCAGCTCGCCACCCTCGTACGGGCGAAGTACCTGGTCGACGCGCATTCGCACAACCAGGTCAACGGCATGCCGTTCAAGGCGGAGCAGCTCGCCGCGGCGCTCAAGGAGGCCATCGATGGCTGAGACGTCAACGGAGGGCACGGGCACGATCGAGGCGCTCTCGCTCGTCCCCAAGGCCGAGGCCCGGCAGTCCATGAAGGACTTCAAGTCCGATCAGGAAGTGCGCTGGTGCCCAGGCTGCGGTGACTACGCGATCCTGGCGGCCGTCCAGGGCTTCATGCCGGAGCTCGGGCTGGCCAAGGAGAACATCGTCTTCGTGTCGGGCATCGGCTGCTCGTCGCGCTTCCCGTACTACATGAACACGTACGGCATGCACTCCATCCACGGGCGGGCGCCGGCGATCGCGACGGGACTGGCCGCCTCACGCCGGGACCTGAGCGTGTGGGTGGTCACGGGTGACGGCGACGCGCTGTCCATCGGCGGCAACCACCTGATCCACGCGCTGCGGCGGAACGTGAACCTGAAGATCCTGCTGTTCAACAACCGGATCTACGGGCTGACCAAGGGCCAGTACTCGCCCACCTCCGAGGTCGGCAAGATCACCAAGTCGACGCCGATGGGCTCGCTGGACGCGCCCTTCAACCCGGTGTCGCTGGCGATCGGGGCGGAGGCGTCGTTCGTGGCGCGGACCATCGACTCCGACCGCAAACACCTGACGGAGGTGCTGCGTCAGGCCGCCGCCCACCCCGGTACCGCGCTGGTCGAGATCTACCAGAACTGCAACATCTTCAACGACGGCGCGTTCGAGGCGCTGAAGGACCGGCAGTCGGCCGAGGAGGCGGTGATCCGGCTGGAGCACGGGCAGCCGATCCGGTTCGGTGCGGATCGCGCGCGGGGCGTTGTGCGCGATCCGGCGACCGGTGATCTGCGGGTCGTCACGGTGACCCCGCAGAACGAGGCGGACGTCCTCGTCCACGACGCGCACGCCGCGTCCCCGACCACCGCCTTCGCCCTGTCCCGGCTGGCCGACCCGGACACCCTGCACCACACGCCGATCGGCGTGCTGCGCTCGGTCGAGCGGCCGGTCTACGACACCCAGCTGGCGGACCAGTTGGACACGGCGATCGAGCAGCACGGCAAGGGCGATCTGGCGGCGCTGCTGGCGGGCGGGGACACCTGGACGGTCGTCGGCTGAGGTACGGACACCTGGTCCGTCATCGGCTGAGGTACGGACACCTGGTCCGTCGTCCGCCGGGGCGCGGACCGGTTCACGAGGCCCGGGAGCGGAGTTCCCGGGCCTCGTCGTATGTCCGGCGGGCCTGCTCCACGTCCGGCATCCGGGTGTGCGTCCACAGGGCCAGCGCGCGCACCTGCCCGGCTGCCTCCCGGCCGAGCTCGGTCAGGGAGTAGTCGACGCGCGGCGGGATGACCGGCTTGGCGTCGCGGTGCACCAGGCCGTCGCGTTCGAGAGTCTGGAGCGTCTGGGTGAGCATCTTCTCGCTGACGGGCCGGCCCACCCCGCCGATCGCCCGGCGCAGCTCGCTGAACCGGTACGAGCGGTCGAGCAGCTCGATCAGCACCAGGACCCCCCACCGGCTGGTGACGTGTTCGAGGACGAGTCGGTGGGGACACATGCTCTCCGCTTCGGAGGGACCTACCTGGCTCACCTGCGCCACTCGCGCCACCTGCTCACTAACCGTCATGCCAGTACCTTACTTCAAAGTGGGTACTTTCGCTGAGTTAGCGCATCCCCTAGGGTCGGTGACAGACCCGCCCACCCCCACTAGGAGTTCCTGAGCATGAGCATCGTCGTCACCGGAGCCACCGGACACCTCGGCCGCCTCGTCGTGGAGCAGTTGCTGGAGAAGGTTCCGGCGGAGCAGATCACGGCCGTCGTGCGCGACGAGGCCAAGGCCGCCGACTTCGCGGCCCGCGGCGTGAAGCTCGCCGTCGCCGACTACAACACCCCCGAGTCCTTCGGCAGCCTCTTCGCCTCCGGCGACAAGGTGCTGCTGATCTCGGGCAACGAGTTCGACAAGGGCCGCCCGGCACAGCACCAGGTCGTGATCGACGCCGCGAAGGCGGCCGGAGTGGCGCTCCTCGCGTACACCAGCGCGCCGGGCACCCTGAGCGCGGCGCTGGCGGACGACCACCGCGCCACCGAGAAGGCGCTGCTCGCCTCCGGTCTGCCGTACACGCTGCTGCGCAACGGCTGGTACCACGAGAACTACACCGAGAACCTCGCGCCGGTGCTGGAGCACAACGCCGTCGTCGCCGCCGCCGGTGAGGGCCGGGTCTCCTCCGCCTCCCGCGCCGACTACGCGGCCGCCGCCGTCGCCGTGCTGACCGGCGAGGGCCACGAGAACAAGACGTACGAGCTGGGCGGCGACGAGGCGTGGAGCCTCGCCGAGTACGCGGCCGAGCTGAGCAGGCAGACCGGCAAGGAGATCGCCTACAACGCCGTCCCCGGCGAGGTGCTCGTCGGCATCCTGACCGGCGCCGGGCTGCCCGAGGCGTTCGCCACGATCCTGGCCGGTGTGGACGCGTCGATAGAGAAGGGCGAGCTGGTCGTCGTCAGCGGCGACCTGTCGCGCCTGGCAGGCCGCCCGACCACCCCGCTCGCCGAGGCGATCACGGCCGCGCTCAAGGGCTGATTCTCCCCGGGAGCCCTCGCGCTGCCCTGCGTCGAGAGACCCCTGCCTGCACCACCCCTGCCTGTCATGACCGTATGGCGATACGGACATGACAGGCAGGGGTGTCCGGCGTTACCTTTTCGTCCACGCATGCCTGCCGTGAGAAGGAGGGGCCCGTGGCCGGGACGTCGAGGAGTGAGGGCCGGACAGGCCTGCTGAACGGTCTCGCGGCATACGGGATGTGGGGGCTGGTCCCCCTGTTCTGGCCGCTGCTCAAGCCGGCCGGGGCGATCGAGATCCTCGCCCATCGCATGGTGTGGTCCCTCGCCTTCGTCGCCGCCGCGCTGCTCGTCGTACGGCGCTGGGCGTGGGCCGGTGAGCTGCTGCGGCAGCCGCGCCGACTGGGGCTCGTCGTGATCGCCGCGGCCGTCATCACCGTGAACTGGGGCGTCTACATCTGGGCCGTGAACAGCGGGCACGTCGTCGAGGCCTCCCTCGGGTACTTCATCAACCCGCTGGTCACCATCGCGATGGGCGTGCTGATCCTCAAGGAGCGGCTGCGGCCCGTGCAGTGGGCGGCGGTCGGCGTCGGCTTCACCGCGGTGCTCGTCCTGACCATCGGCTACGGCCGTCCGCCGTGGATCTCCCTCACCCTCGCCTTCTCCTTCGCCACCTACGGACTGGTGAAGAAGAAGGTCAACCTCGGCGGGGTCGAGTCGCTGGCCGCCGAGACCGCCATCCAGTTCCTGCCCGCGCTGGGCTACCTGCTGTGGCTGTCCGCGCACGGCGGCCTCACCTTCGCGACCGAGGGCACCGGACACGCGGCCCTGCTGGCCTCCACCGGCATCGTCACCGCGCTCCCCCTCGTCTGTTTCGGCGCGGCGGCGATCCGCGTGCCGCTGTCCACGCTGGGCCTGCTCCAGTACCTGGCGCCGGTCTTCCAGTTCCTGCTCGGCGTCCTCTACTTCGGCGAGGCCATGCCGCCCGAGCGCTGGGCCGGGTTCGCGCTGGTGTGGCTGGCGCTGGTGCTGCTCACCGGGGACGCGCTGCGCACCTCGCGCCGAGGGGCCCGGGCACTCGGCCCCGAGACCGCCCAGCTCACCGGGCTCGGGGTAGCCACCGGGACCGAGGTGGCCGGACCGGCAGGTCCGGCAGGCCCGCCTGGCTCCGCCGGCGCCGGACGGGAGGCGGAAAGCGTGACCTCCGGCGCCACCGGTGCCGCCCGTGTCTCCGGTGCCGCCCGTGTCTCCGGTGCGCCTGGCGCCTCGGGCATGCCCGGCGCTCCGGCTTCGGAGGCGGGAACCGCTCCCCTCGCCAAGCCGTAGTCCACCCTCACCGCCCCCGCCCCCCTCGCCCCCCTCACCGAAACTCGACAGCGCCCGCCGCCGCTCGACAGCACTCGACAGGGCTCGCCTGCGCTCGCCGGCATCGGATCGGGGCCGTGCCGCGTCGCGTACGGCGTGCGGGAGGCCGGGCCGGGGCGGGGCTGCTAGAAGTGACCGCATGACCGAGACATCTGGAGTACCCGAGGCACGGCCCACGCCCGTGCACTGGAAGCTCGTAGTCGACTCCGCCGACCCGCACGCGCAGGCTGATTTCTGGGCAGGCGCGCTCCACTACGAGGTCGAGGACAACAGCGCGCTCATCGAACGGCTGCTGGAGCTCGGCGCGCTGCCGGGGGCGGCGACGGTGGAGTTCCACGGCCGCCCGGCCTTCCGTGCCCTGATCGCCGTACGCCACCCCGACGACCCGTACGACCCCGACAGCGGGACCGGTCTCGGGCGGCGGCTGCTGTTCCAGCGGGTGCCGGAGGCCAAGACGGTGAAGAACCGGCTCCACCTCGATCTGCATCCCGGTGCGGAGCTGCGCGCCGCCGAGGTCGAGCGGCTGACGGCACTGGGGGCGAGTGTGCTGGGGGAGGTGAGTGAGCCGTCCGGGCAGTGGGTGGTCATGGCGGATCCGGAGGGCAACGAGTTCTGCGTGCATTGAGAGACCGTGCAGCGAGAGACGCGCATGGAGAGACGCGCGTCGAGGCATCGCGAGACGCGCTTCGAGACGCGCGTTGCTGGAAACGGGGGGCTTCATGGGCCTTCGGTATGTGAACCCGCTGTCCGGATAGCGCTCTTGACGGAGTGTTGACCACGGCTTCACCATCCAGTCACCCCATTCACTGTGGATTACCTGTGGGCGTCCAGGTGTTCGACGGTCGCTCACGGGTGTCCCCCTGGAATTCGGAGCCCCCCACCATGAAGCTCCCCGTTTCCGGGCGCGCGACGGCCACCGCCGTCTTCGCGGCCATCACCCTGCTCGCCACCGGATCCATAGCCGGGGCGGCGCCCGCCCCCGGTTCCGGGACGATCGCCGCCGCTCCCGACCTCCCGGTGGCCAACGTCAAGGCGCACCTGGCCCAGCTGCAGTCCATCGCCACCGCCAACGGCGGCAACCGGGCGCACGGCCGTACCGGCTACAAGGCCTCGCTCGACTACGTGAAGGCCAAGCTGGACGCCGCCGGATACACCACCAACATCCAGCAGTTCACCTCCTCAGGCCGCACCGGCTACAACCTCGTCGCGGACTGGCCCGGCGGCGACACCGGCCAGGTCGTGATGGCCGGATCCCACCTGGACTCGGTGACGGCCGGGGCCGGGATCAACGACAATGGCTCCGGCTCCGCGGCCGTCCTGGAGACCGCACTGGCCGTGGCCAGAGCCGGCTACCACCCCACCAAGCACCTGCGGTTCGGCTGGTGGGGCGCGGAGGAACTGGGCATGGTCGGATCCCGGTACTACGTCAACAGCCTTTCGTCGGCGAACCGGGCGCGCATCAGCGGCTACCTCAACTTCGACATGATCGGTTCGCCGAACCCCGGTTACTTCGTCTACGACGACGACCCGGCCATCGAGAAGACCTTCAAGGACTACTTCACCGGCCTCGGCATCCCCACGGAGATCGAGACCGAGGGCGACGGCCGCTCCGACCACGCTCCGTTCAAGAGCGCGGGCGTGCCGGTGGGCGGCCTGTTCAGTGGCGCCGACTACATCAAGACGGCGGCACAGGCGGCCAAGTGGGGCGGTACGGCAGGACAGGCCTTCGACCGCTGCTACCACTCGTCCTGCGACACCACGGCGAACATCAACGACACGGCCCTGGACCGCAACGCGGACGCGCTCGCGTACGCGATCTGGGCCCTGTCATCCTGATCGGCCGTTCGGCTGATCGGCCCTCGTGAACGACTGTCCTCGTGAACCGGCTGTCCCTGTGATCGGCTGTCCCCGTGATCGGCTGATCAGCCGATCAGCCGGGTCGCTACGCGCCCGACTTGCGGGCGCGTTCGGCCAGCCGGAGCATGCGCGCGCGGGCCGACTCGAGCTCCTCGACGTCGTCGGCGGCCGGCCCCTCCTCGGTGATGAGCTCCGTCCACAGGCCGAGGAGTTCGGTCCCCAGGTTCAGCCCCTGGAAGGGGTCGCGTACGGCACGCCAGGCCGCCGCCGCGCTCTGGACGTTGCCGTACGCGGCCTCCGCGTCACCGGCCCGGCGGTGGATGCGGGTCAGGTCGAGGGAGACGTGGAAGGCGCGCAGTGGATCGCCTGCCAAGTAGGCGATGTATGCCGTGAGTTCACGCATCCGGAGCACCTCTGGGTGCTCCGGGCCCAGCGTCCCGGACGCCTCCAGCACGGTTTGCTCGGCGAGCGCGGCCGCCGCGTCCGTCCGGCCCGAGCGCACCGCCTCGTTGATCCGCGCGTTCGGTTCCGCGAGGAGGGCCGGGGCGCTCCCGTCTCCGTGCAGGGTCCGGGGGTCGTCTCCGAGCACCGCCTCGGCGACGGCGTCGAAGCCGCGAGCGGGGGTCGGCTTGGGGCCGGGGTCGAGCTCGAAGGCCGAGTCGGAGATGAGGCCGTCGGGGAGAAGGGGGGTGAGCGCGGGGCCGAACGAGGGGCTCGGGCCGGAACTGGGGGTTGGGGTGGAGGCAGGGGTCGGAAGCGGGAGCGGGAGCGGGATGGGGGCCGAGGCGGAGATGTGGGCCGGCATCGGGGTCGGGGTGGAGACCGGGCTCGGGGTCGGGGTGGAGACCGGGCTGGGGGTCAGGGTCGGGGCGGAGGCCGGGGTCAGGGTCGAGGTGGGGGTCGAGTCCGGGTTCGGCGGCTCGTCCATCGTCGGGGGCGGGCCGAACACGCCGGTCGGAGCGGTGACCGTGCCCGGGGCCCGGGTGTCCCCCGCATACGTGAGTGCCGGCTGTGGTGTCTGCTCGGTCTCCGGCTCGGACACCGCGCGCAACGGGAACGTCGGGGCCGGGTCCCGCACCGGCTCGGGCACCTGGCGCAGGAGATGCGTGGCCTTGTCGCGTCGCGCCTGAGCGGACTGCTCGTCGTCGGCGGACGCGGGCGGGCCGGCCGGCGTGGGCGCGTCAGGGGGTGCGGCCAGGTCGGCGAATGCGGGCGTGCCGACGGGCGTCGGCCTGTCGGTCGGTGTCACGGCGGATGCGGGTGCGACAGCGGACGCAGGTGCGACAGCGGGTACGGGCGCGTCAGCGGATGTGGGCGCGTCCGCAGGCGCAGGCATGTCACTGCGCGCGTCGGCGGCCAGGGGAACGCCGGTGGAGGCGGGAACGCCCGGGGAGGCGGGAACACCGGTTGAGGCGGGAACACCGGTTGAGGCGGGAACACCGGCGGGGGCGGGAACGCCCGTGGAGGCGGGAACGCCGGTGGGTGGTGCAGGGCTCTGCGGGTCCGGTGCCGTCTCCTCCCGTGGCGCCGACGCGGCCGCGGGCATGCGCGAGGGCTCCGCCGTGAAGTGGCTGGACCCGTCCGGGTCCACGCGCAGGGCGACGACGAAGCCGATGCGTTCGTCGTAAACCGTGGCGCGGACCGGGTGTCCGGTGGCGAGGGCGATGCGGTGCAGGTGGCTCAGGACGGCGCGCTGGATCTCCTCGCCGTCGATCGCCACGACGGGTACGCCGCCTATCGTCGCCGTCCCACCCCCGCGGACGTGGACATCGAGCGGTGCCACCACGGCGGCCGTGTGGCCGGCGTGCTTCTGTTCCCGCTTCTTCTCGCGGCTGAGTCGAGACATCGGTTCCTCACTCGGATGCGTCGTCACGATCCGGTCGTCCAGGCACGCGTACGTGTACACGTACTGTTGAGTCTCTCCGAGCGCTCCCGGTCCGCACGTCACCACGACGTCACAGCCTCGTTCCAGGAACCCACGCCCCGCTTTCGGGGCGGCTCCGGGACCACCAGGATCAGGGGCGTCGCGGAGGGACGGCGACGACTGGGAGGAACGCGGGTCATGCGGACGACGGACGGGCAGCGCGGGCCGGAGATCTGGATCCGCGGGCCGGTGTCCGCACCCGATCCGGTGCCGATGCCGTACGCCTCCACCGCCGCACCACGGCGCTTCTCCTGGGTCGCCACGCACGGCGGGGCCGGCGGTTCCACGCTCGCCGCGGTCTACGGCGGCCACGACTGCGGCCGCGCGTGGCCCGGCCCGGCTGATCCCCCGTCCGTGCTGCTGGTGGCCCGTACCCATGCGGCGGGGCTGGCGTCCGCCCTGCGGGCCGTGGAGGTCTTCCGGCGCGGGGAGGCTCCGCGCGGGCTCGACCTGGACGCCGTGGTCCTCGTCGCGGACGCACCGGGCCGACTGCCCCGGCAGCTCGTCCAGCGGATGCGGGTGATCGAATCCGTCATAGACGTGTACCGCGTCCCGTGGGTGACGAACTGGCGCCTCGGTGACCTGGGCGGGAACCCGCCACGCGGGACGGAACCACTGTCCCGGCTCACCGGGGCCCGCTGAGCAGCCGCGGTGGGACGACGACGGGGTGAGGGGTGAGGACCGGGACCGCACAGGGGCCGTGGCCGTGGCCGGGGCCGGGCGCCGGGCCCGGGTTCCCGGAATGGCCCCCGGCCGTGGAGATCGCCGCGGCCGTGCGGGCGGGGCGGCTGCCGGCCGTGGACGTGGTCGGCGAGGCACTCGGGCGGATCGCGCGGGTCGACCGTTTCCTGTGTGCCTTCGCCGAGGTGTGGGCGGAGCGGGCGCGGGCGTGGGCGCGTGAGGTCGACGCACGGGTCGCCGCGGGGCAGTGGCTGCCGCTGGCCGGGGTACCGATCGGCGTGAAGGGGCGTCACGGGTTGCGCGCGGCGGGCCCGCTGGTCGCCGCCGGATGCGTGCCGGTGGGGGCGACCGCCGTACCGGGCCCCGGCACCCCCTGGCAGACCTGGGGCCTCGGCGCCCACGGACGTACCGTCAACCCCTGGCGCGCCGACCGCACCCCGGGCGGCTCCTCGGCCGGGTCCGCGGCCGCGGTGGCCGCCGGCCTGGTCCCCCTGGCTACCGGCAGCGACGGCGCGGGCTCGGTTCGGATCCCGGCCGCGTGGTGCGGCGTCATCGGCCTGAAGGCCACGAACCGACGCCCACCCCCCGGCGCGAGCCGCGCGCGTGGTGCGGCGCCCGCCTCACAGAACCGTACGGGGTTGGCGGCACCCGGCGTACTCGTCCGCCACGCGGCGGATGCCGAGGCGTACTGGCGGATCATGGCACCGGGGCCGGAGAACGCGTCGCCGCCCCGTCCCACGCCCACACCCACGCCCCCACCCTCTCCGTCCCCCTCACCCTCACTCCCGGCATCAGGAGTGCCTGCTGCGGGTCTCGCCTCGGAAGCTCACGCGCGCGTGGGCGGCCACGGGGAGGCGGGCGAGGGGACGGTGGAGGGAGGCGAAGGAGCCGTTCCCGCTCCGCCCCTCGCCGTCTTCTCCGCCGACCTCGGCTTCGCCGCTCCCGACCCCGGGCCGCTCACCCTGGCCCGTGCCGCCGCCGGCCGTCTCGCCGAGGCCGGTGCCGTACGGCTGCTGCCGCCCTCCGGCGCGCCCGCTCCCTCGCCCCCACGCCTGGTGGACCCCGCCCCGGCCTGGCTCGCGCTGCGCACCCCGGGCTCGGACCTCCGCGCGGCAGAACGGGTCCGGAACGTCAACGACCGCCTGCTGGCCGACTTCTTCGCCCGTGCCGACCTGCTGCTGACCCCTACGACCCCGAACGCCGCACACGGTCACGAAGGCCCGGGCGACCGCTACTCGACCGAGCTCACCTGGGCGTTCAACCTGAGCGGGCATCCGGCGATCAGCGTCCCGGCGGGGATCGGCGCCGACGGCTGTCCGGTGGGCTTGCAGATCGTCGCGGCACACGCATGGGAGATGGCGCTGCTGGCAGCAGCCCGAGCCGCTCAGACGGCTTGAGCCGACCCAGCCGCTCACGCCGGCTCATGCCGGCTCATGCCCCGCATACCGCTCATGCCGCTCATGCCGCTCATGCCGTTCGAGCCGATGTCTCCGCCGACCCTCGACACATGGTTGCGCACGCATATAATGCAGATGCAGAATATCGTCGCACGCCGACTACCTGGGGGACCGAATCATGAGCCGTCGCAGTTTCCTGTTCGTGTTGGGCAGCAGCCGTTCGGACGGCAACACCGAGTTGCTGGCCCGCGCGGCCGCCGAACAGTTGCCCTCCGACGTCGAGCAGACGTGGATCAGCCTGGCCCGGGACCCGCTGCCCGACTTCGAGGACCAGCGGCACGACACCGACCGCGTCCGCCCCACCGAGGGCAGCCCGGCACTGCTGCTCGACGCCACGCTCGCCGCGACGGATCTGGTGATCGCGTCCCCGCTGTACTGGTACTCGGTGTCCGCCCAGACCAAGCGCTACCTGGACCACTGGGCGGGCTGGCTGCGCACCCCCGGCCTCGACTTCAGGGCGACGCTCGCCGGACGCACCCTCTGGGGGGTCACCGTGCTCGCGGACGACCAGCCGGTGGTCGCCGATCCGCTCGTCGGCACGCTCAACAACTCTGCCGCGTACATGGGGATGTCGTTCGGCGGGGTACTGCTCGGCAACGGCAGCAAGCCCGGTGACGTTCTCAAGGACGCGGAGGCGCTGACGCGCGCGAAGACGTTCTTCGCGAGGGAGGCGCCGCCGGCCCGCTTCCTGTACGAAACCTGACTAGGCCGTGATGTCCTTCGTCGTGAAGCGCGCCCAGGCCGCCGACCCGAACACGGCCGCGTACAGGGCCTGGAGGCCGAGGTTCTTCTCCAGGTCGTCCCAGTAGACGGGTTCGCGCATCAGGTCGGCGAAGGACAGCCAGTGGTGTGAGAAGAAGTACGGCTGCAACGCGTGCAGTTGGGGGATCTGGTCGAGGATCTGGACCGTGATCAGCAGGCCGACCGTCGTGGCCATCGCCGCGATACCGCTGCTGGTGAGCGTGGAGACGAACAGACCGAGCGCCGCGATGCCGATCAGCGAGGCGGCGACGACCAGGGCCATCAGCAGTGCCCTCAGCAGCCCGTCGCCGAAGCCGATCCGGGTGCCGGAGATCGTAGTCAGGTCACCGAGCGGGAAGAGCAGCGCCCCGACGGTCAGCGCCGAGATCGCGACCACGAGCGTGGCCACCAGGCAGAAGATCATGACGGTCGCGTACTTGGCCAGCAGCAGGCGGGTGCGGCCGGCGGGCGCGACAAGGAGATAGCGGAGCGTGCCCGCGTTGGCCTCCCCGGCGATCGAGTCGCCCGCGACGACACCGATCGCCATCGGCAGGAAGAACGGCAGGGTCACGGCCAGCGCGGTGAAGACCAGGAAGAGGCCGTTGTTGGTGACCTGGGAGATGAACGCCGGCCCCGCGCCGCCGCCGCCTCCTCCTCCGCCGCCACGACCACCGGACGAGCCGTCGCTCGTCTCGATCTTCACGGCGATCCCGACCAGGACCGGAACGGCCGCCAGCACGCCCAGCAGCGCGAGGGTCCGCCAGCGCCGGAAGGTGGTCAGCAGTTCGCTGCGCAGCAGTCCGAAGGTCCAGGTCCAGGACCAGGACCGGTCCGACGTCGGTGTCGTGTGCGTCCCCGTCTGCGTCCCCGTCTGCGTCCCCGTCTGCATCGGCGTCTGCGTCCCTGTCTGCGTCCCCGTGTGCATCGGCATCGGCTTCTGTGAGGAGGGGTCCGGGCTCGGGGAGCCGTTCCGGTCGTCCACGGTGTCAGCCCGCGACATCGAATCCCTCCCCCGTGAGAGCCACGAACGCGTCCTCCAGAGAGGCACGCTCGACGGCGAAGCCGCGGACGCGGACGCCCGCCGTGACCAGTGCGGCGTTCAGGTCGGCGAGCTCGCGGTCGGGGAGCGGGGCCTCGGCACTCACGCGGTCCTCGCCGAGGACGACATCCTCCGCGCCCTGCTCCTTCAGCACCCGGGCCGCGTCCGCCGGATCCGGGGTCGTCACCACCAGGCGGTCTCGGGTGCCCGCCGCGAGGTCGGCCACCGGCCCCTGGACGAGCAGCCGGCCCTGCGCCATCACCGCCGCGTGCGTGCACACCTGCTCGATCTCGTCGAGCAGGTGCGAGGAGAGGAAGACGGTCGTGCCCTCCGCCGCCAGCTCCCGGATCAGCGAGCGGATCTCACGCATGCCCTGCGGATCCAGGCCGTTGGTCGGTTCGTCGAGGACGAGCAGACGGCGGGGCTGGAGCAGGGCGGCGGCGAGGCCCAGGCGCTGCTTCATGCCGAGGGAGTACGCCTTCGCCTTCTTGCCGGCGGCGGCGGTCAGGCCCACCCGCTCCAGCGCCTCCGTGACCCTCGCCCGCCGGGTGCGTGGATCGGCGGTCGGGTCGGCGGCGTCGTAGCGGAGCAGGTTGTCGCGACCGGAGAGGAACCCGTAGAGGGCGGGTCCCTCGATGAGGGTCCCGACGTGGGGCAGCACGGCGCGCGCGGCCCGCGGCATGGGTTGCCCCAGGACGCGGGCCGAGCCGGCCGTGGGCTCGATGAGCCCCATCAGCATGCGGATGGTGGTGGTCTTGCCGGAGCCGTTGGGACCGAGGAAGCCGAAGACACTGCCCGCCGGGACGGTCAGGTCGAGACCGTCGACGGCGAGCTGTCCGCCGCGGTAGCGCTTGGTGAGGGCGCTGGTGCGGATCACCGCCTCGTCGTCCTCGGGCTCCCTCACTGGCTCCCCCATCGACTTCACCCGCCGCACCCGCCGCTCTTGCCGCTCTTAGTGCTCTTAGTGCTCTTGCTGATCGCAGTGCTCTCAGCGCTGCCGCTTCCCTACTTCGCCGCGTTCGCCGCCTTCACCAGGGCGTCCTTGGTGACCGCGCCGGCGTAGACCTTGCCGTCGTCCGTGATCAGGGCGTTGATCAGACGGGTGGAGAAGACGGTGCCGGAGCCGAACTTGCCGGCCACCTTGTCTCCGAAGGAACCGAGGAAGCCGCCGAGGTCACCACCGGCCTCGGAACCCGAGGGCACGCCCTCGCCGCCGGTGTCGAAGGTGGCGACGGACGTCCAGCCCTCACCGAGGACCTTGAGGCCCTCGATGCCCTCGGCGAAGCCGTCGGGGCCGTTCGAACCCTCGAGGCTCTTGGCGAAGTCGTCGGACTTGCCGGAGCGTCCCGGTGCTGTCCCGTCGGCCTTACCCCGGTCGGCCTTGCCGGCCTCGTCGCCCTCGGTGACCTTCGCGCCCTTGGGGGCGGTGAAGTCGAAGGTGGACGCGGCGGGCCTGGAGAAGTCGACCTGGGTGAAGCCCGCGTCCACGACGGCGGCGCCGCCGCTCGCCGGGGTCAGCGTGAACTTCAGCGGCAGGCCGGTCCTCGCGTCCACGGCCACGGTGATCGCGCCGACCGTGGAACCGGACTGCTTCGGCTTGACCAGCAGCTTGTAGGCGTCGCGACCGGCGACCTGGACGGTGCCGTCGACGGTCACCGAGGTCGTGTCGTCGACCGCCTTCAGGGCGTCCTCGGTGAGGTCCTTGGGCGTGGCGGGGACGGGGGTCTCCGCCTTGCCTGAGCCCTTGCCGGAGCCCTCGTCGGCGGTGGAGTGATAGACCTCGTTGGAGGCGCTGTCGTACCCCCACACGTTCTTGCCGTTGTGGATGACGCTGTACTCGGCGGCGTTCTCCAGCAGCGAGAGCTTCTGCCGGTCGGGGCCGTCGGCGGCGACGCGCAGGGTGTGCGTGCCGGTGGCGAGCTCGGTCAGCTTGGTGGACGGGTCGGCGGACGAACCGTCGCCGCCCTGCTGGGTGGCCCCGGAGAGGAGCCCGCTCTCCAGTCCGCCGAGGTCCGGCAGCCCGAGATCGGTCGTGATCTTCACTGTCCCCGACAGCTGCTGTACGTCCGATGCGGCGATCTTGTCGAGGAGCTGCTGCGCGGTGATCTTCGGCAGGTCGGGGTCGCCGGAGTCGGCGAGTGCCGGGACCAGACCGATCGTCGCCGCCGCGACACCGATCACGGTGACCGGGACGATGTACCGCGCCGCCTTGCGCCGTCCGAGGCGCAGGTCGTCGGCCTCCCCGCCGGTCGGCTCCCCGCCGGTCGTGGTGTCGTCGGATGCCTTCGGTGCCATGTGTGCCTTACCTCCGTCGTCGGCGGCGGCTGGTCATCTCACGCGTTAACGTCCCCACCCCAAGCCGCCATTCTCACCCGAATCGGTGAGGAGTGGTGTTTTCCGTGGTTCCCATCTGACCAAATCAGCCACTGGGAAGCGTCAGCCCGAGGGCTCAACTCCACATACGCCTGCGGTATGACACGAAGCTGACGAGGCGGCACCCGACCCGTAGGGGTCACCGCACCCCTACGGGATCACCGGACCCGCACGGGGTCACCTGATCCGCAGGGATCGCCGGGCCCGTACGGGATCATCGGACCCGCACTCGGATCGCCGGACCCGCACCGGATCACTGAAGCCGCACGGGGTCACCTGATCCGCAGGGATCGCCGGACCCGTAGGGGATCAACGGACCCGCACGGGGATCACCGAGCCCATGGAGATCACTGATGCCGCACGGGATCACCGAGTTCCCGGGGATGATCACCGGACCCGTAGGGATCAGAGGTGCCGGGGTCCGGGGTCAGCCTGCCCGGTGGACCACCGCGTCGCAGAGTTCCATCAGCGCGGCCTTCGCGTCGCACTCCCGCAGCGGTGCCAACGCGGACCGCGCCTCCTTCGCGTACCGCACGGTGTCCCGACGGGCCTGCTCCAGCGCCGGGTGGGCCCGGAGCGCCTCCAGCGCCTCGGTGTGCCGGGCGTCGTCGCTCAGGTCGGAGTCCAGCAGCTCGCACAGGGCGATGTCCTCGGGCAGCGACAGCCGCGCCGCCCGCTCCCGCAGCCGCAGCACGGGCAGCGTGGGAACGCCCTCGCGCAGGTCCGTCCCCGGCGTCTTGCCCGACTCGTGCGAGTCGGACGCGATGTCCAGGACGTCGTCCGCCAGCTGGAAGGCGACGCCGAGCCGCTCCCCGTACTGCGTCAGCACGTCGACGACCGTCTCGTCGGCGCCCGACATCATCGCCCCGAACCGGCACGCCACCGCCACCAGCGAGCCCGTCTTGCCGCCGAGCACGTCGAGGTAGTGCTCGACCGGGTCCCGCCCGTCCGTCGGCCCCGCCGTCTCCAGGATCTGGCCGGTGACCAGCCGCTCGAACGCCTCCGCCTGCACCCGCACCGCCTCCGGCCCGAGATCGGCCAGGATGTGGGAGGCACGCGCGAAGAGGAAGTCACCAGTGAGGACGGCGACGGAGTTCCCCCAGCGGCTGTTCGCGCTGGACACCCCGCGCCGCACGGCGGCCTCGTCCATCACGTCGTCGTGGTACAGCGTGGCCAGGTGGGTCAGCTCCACCACCACGGCCGACGGCACGATCCCCGGCGCGTACGGGTCCCCGAACTGCGACGCGAGCACCACGAGCAGCGGCCGGAACCGCTTCCCGCCCGCTCGTACGAGATGCTGGGCGGCCTCCGTGATGAACGGGACCGCACTCTTGGTGGCCTCGAGCAAGCCTTCCTCGACAGCCGCCAATCCGGCCTGGACATCGGCTTCCAGAGCCTGGTCCCGCACGCTCAGCCCGAACGGCCCGACGACGGTCACGAGGGGTCTCCTGTCTGCTGGTGTCTACTGGCGATTACGCGGTTTGTCGATAGGTCTCTGCCATCACTCAAGTCAGCGTATCCGGTCACGTTTCGATCACCGATAGCCCCCACGTCCCCCGGGCTCGAATGGGCTCGCCCAGGAGGCGCTCCGCAGGCCAGGCGGTATCGGATCACGCCCGATATGTTTTTGATCAGCTCAGATGAGCGGACATGAATAGAAATGCCGGGAAGCGACGATTCATGTCCGCGCCAGGGTGGCCGGCAGGCCGATGACCCCGCCCGTCCACCCCCGCCCACGTGACGACGATCACGCACCCCCTCCAGGACTTCTCCATCCGGCACCCCTTCACGGACCCACCTCCCGCGCCCGGATTTCGCACGCGACTCATCGACGGTGCTTTAACGATGAGTTGGGCCTAATGCCCGATTCGCCGCTCTTGTGAACGCTGGTGAGTTGGCTCACTCCCCTCGACCGCCCGGGCCGACCTCGCCCTTCACCGATTCTCCGCACGCCCCAAGCAAGTTGAAGCTTTGCACCCACAAAGGATCAAGCACCCCATAGGTCACAGACCAAGGTCAATAGGGGTCAACTGTGAATCCGGTACTTGTTTCGGACATGTGCTCTCGCATACGTTCCCGGCCTGTCGGGCGGAACGCCGAATCCTGCCGCCGCCCGAACCACCCATCGAGAACGCTCGGCAGGAGCGGGGGAACCAGGTAAGTCGCCGAACCGGATGTTCCGGACGTCTTGGATGTATCAGACGTTTCGGACCACCCGGTACGGCTTGGGGTCAAGTCGCACCCGTAAGACGCGACCGGGCAGCTCCCGCCCGAACCCGACAGCTCACCTCGCAGGCGCTGGAGAGGAAAATCATCATGCCCGCTGCCGCTCAGCCGCGCCGCAACCGTCTCGTCCGCACGCTCGCCGTCGCCGTCACCGGCGCCGCCGTGCTCGCCCTCCCGCTCATCGGCGCGACCGGCGCCTCCGCGGCGACGCCGACCGTCGCCACCGCCACCAGCCTCGGCTACTCCAACAACCTCGACGGCTGGATCCGCGCCTCCCTCCAGGTCATGGGGCAGCACGGCATCCCGGGCACGTACAACGGCATCTACCGCAACGTCATCCGCGAGTCCTCGGGCAACCCCTACGCCATCAACCTCTGGGACTCCAACGCGGCCGCGGGCATCCCCTCCAAGGGGCTGCTCCAGGTCATCGACCCGACCTTCCGCGCCTACCACGTCTCGGGCACGTCGTGGAACTCCTACGACCCGGTCGCGAACATCACCGCCGCCTGCAACTACGCGGCCGCGCGGTACGGCTCGATCGACAACGTGTTCGGCGCGTACTGACCCTCGCGTCGGTGCCGATCCGTTCCGCGGTACCGGCCTTCCCGGTCATGGAAACAATCGTTCGAGGACGACGGCCACGCCGTCGTCCTCGTTCGACGTCGTCACCTCGTCGGCCACCGCCTTGAGTTCCGGATGGGCGTTGGCCATGGCGACACCACGAGCCGCCCAGTCGAACATCGGGATGTCGTTGGGCATGTCCCCGAAGGCGATGGTGTCCTCGGGCCGCAGCCCCAGACGTTCGGCGGCCAGGGCCAGCCCCGTCGCCTTGGTGATCCCGCAGGGCTGAAGCTCGACCGTGCCCGGCCCGGACATGGTGACGGTGGCCAGCGAACCGACCACCGAACGGGCCGTCGCCGCCAACTCGTCGTCCGACAGGGTGGGATGGCGCAGCAGCACCTTGCTGATCGGCTCGCACCACAGGTCGTCGCGCCGACCGACACGCAGGGCTGGCAGCGTCGGGTGCGGCATGCGGTAGCCCGGCTCGATGAGCGTCAGCCCGTCGACGCCGTCCTGGTCGACGGCCGCGTACAGCTGCCCGACCTCCGCCTCGATCTTGCCGAGCGCGGTCTCGGCCAGCTCCCGGTCCAGGGTGACCGACCACAGCAGACGGTCCGCGCCGGCGTCGTACAACTGCGCGCCCTGCCCGCACACCGCGAGCCCCCTGCTGTGCATCCGGTCGAGCAGCGGGCGCACCCGGGGCGCGGGCCGTCCCGTCACCACCAGGTGGCGTGCGCCGGCGGCCACCACCCGCGCGAGTGCGTCGAGCGACCGGTCGGAGAAGGTGTCGTCGCCGCGGAGCAGCGTTCCGTCCAGGTCGGTGGCGATGAGGGAGTACGCGGTGCGCGCGGCATATGCGGTGGGTGCGGCCATGATCAGAGAATACGGATCCCACGCCCCTCGGGTTCGACGCGAACCGGACGACGGCCAGTCCTGTCCTGTTCTGCCAACTCCCCTTGTACGACTGGCTCTGTGCGACTGGCTGAGGACTGCCTGGGGACCGGCTGAGGACCGGCTGGGGGAAACGGCTTTCCGGTACATCGTCGGACAGCGGGCGGTTGAGGGCCTCTGCACCGGTTGGCGACAACATGCGACGCTACCTACCGCGACGACCGGATGGAGCGGTACCGTCCAGGTGTCCAGGGGGACTTGATCGGGGGGTCAGGTTGAGCAGTGGGCGCATTCGTGTGCTGAGGCCGCAGGAACTCGGCGAGGGGGAGAAGGAGCGGTGGCGCGCACTGCGTGCCGCGTCGGCGCTTCCGCGAAACCCCTTCATGGAACCGGAGTTCACCGACGCCGCGGGTCTGGTGCGGCCCCACGCGCGCGTGGCGGTGGTGTACGAGGGGCGTGAGCCGGTCGGCTTCCTGCCCCACGAGCGGGGCCGGTTCGGCCAGGGCCAGGCCCTCGCGTACGGGGTCTCGGACGCGCAGGGCGCGGTGCTGGCCCCGGGGCTCGGACTGGACACCGTCGAACTGATGCGGGCGTGCTCCCTGTCGAGCTTCGCCTTCGACAACCTCGAGGCGGAACAGGGGCTGTTCACCCCGCACGCGGCCGAGGAGTACACCTCCTATGTCATCGACGTCGGAAAGGGCTACGAGACCTACGAGTCCGTACTGCGCGTCCGGTCGCCGAAGTTCCTGAAGACGACTCTGGCCAAGGAGCGCAGGCTCGGCCGTCAGGTCGGGGAGCTGCGGTTCGTGTTCGACGAACGCGATCCGGCCGCGCTGCGCACGCTCATGGCGTGGAAGTCCGCGCAGTACCGCAGGACCGGCCGCCGCGACCGGTTCACGCAGGAGTGGATCACCCGGCTCGTGTACGCGCTCGCCGAGACACGCGCGCCGGAGTGTTCCGGCACGCTCTCCGTCCTCTACGCCGGCGACCAGCCGATCGCCGCGCACTTCGGGCTGCGTTCGTCGACCGTCCTGGCCTGCTGGTTCCCTTCGTACGAACCGGGGTTCGCGAAGTTCTCGCCCGGCCTGGTGCTGCATCTGCGGATGGCCGGGGCGGCCGCCGCCGAGGGCATCGGCCTGCTCGACCTGGGGCGGGGCGCGGCCGAGTACAAGGACTCGCTGAAGACCGGCGAGATCCCCGTGTACGAGGGAGCGTGGTCGCGTCCGGGGGTGGGCGCCGCGCTCCACTGGCTCAGCCGTGAGCCGTCCCGCCGCGCGCACCATTTCGTTCGCAACCGGCCGAGGCTCGCCGCGGCGGCCGCACGGACCTTGGAGGGCGTGGGCCGACTGCGCCGATCGTGACGGAGAACGCCGGTCCGCACAGTCATGAGACAAGGGGGGTTCATGTCGCGCGCAAGAGGGGCGCAGCAGGAGGTACAGCGGTTCCTCGCTGTCCGGCCGGTGCAGATCGCCGAGCTGGAGCTGGACGGCGGTGGCCTGCTGAGACCCGGTCCGGGCAGTCCGCCCGTCATGCCCGGCGAGGTGTTCGTGCTGGTCAGGAGCGGTGGCCGACCGATCGGAACCCTTCTCGGACAGGTCCCGGAGGGCGCCGACCCGAAGTCGGTCCTCATGGACCTGGCCACTCATGAACATGCCCCAACCGGGCACACCGGGGCGGAGGATGCTCCGGCGGGAGGTGCGCCAGCGGGGAGTGCGCCGACGGGGGACGCGCCCGCGGGAGGAGCGCCGACGGGGCGAGCTCCGGCGGGAGGTGCGCCGACGGGGAGTGCACCGACGGGGCGAGCTCCGGCGGGAGGAGCGCCGACGGGAGGTGCGCCGGCGGGGCACACGGGGGCGGGGCACACGGGGGCGGGGCACTCCGGGGCAGGGGACTCCATGACTGGGCTCGCCCATCTGCCCGACCCGGCGGATGGGCGAGCCCTCGACCCGGCGCATGGCCCAGCCCCCGACCCGGCGCAGGGCCCAGCCCCTGCACCGGCGCGTGGCCCAGACCCCGGTCCGACGCTCGGCCCGGCCCCTGATCCGGCGCGTGGCCCACACCCCGGACTGGCGCACGGTCCGGCGCGCGGCCTGGTGGGGCCTGACGGCGGCCCGGCGCGCGGACGGGCCCATGCGCCGGACGGCGGCCCGGCTCCCGGCCCGGCTCCCGGCCTGGCTCCCGGCCTGGCTCCCGGCCTGGCTCCCGTACCGTTCACCACCGTCGTCATCGCCACGCGCGAACGTACCGAGAAGCTCGCTCACGCCCTCGACTCGCTGCTCGCCCAGGATCACCCGGACTTCGAGATCGTCGTCGTCGACAACGCGCCCGTGACGCGTGCGACCCGGGAGCTGGTCGAGCGCGAGTACGCCGAGCGCGTGCGGTACGTGGCCGAACCGGTGCCCGGTCTCGCCGTCGCGCACAACAAGGGCGTCGAGACCGCCCGGGGCGAGGTGATCGCCTTCACCGACGACGACGTCGTGGCGGACCCGTGCTGGCTGACGGAACTCACCGCGCCCTTCACCGCCGACCCCGGCCTCGGTTGTGCCACCGGCCTGATCCTTCCGGCCCGGCTGGCTACCCCTGCCCAGGTCCTCCTGGAGAGCCACGGCGGGTTCGCAAAGGGGTTCACGGCCCGCACGTACGATCCGAAGGCCCCGCCCGCCGACGAACCGCTGTTCCCGTTCACCGCGGGCCGCTTCGGCTCCGGCGCCAACATGGCCTTCCGTACGGCGGTGCTGCGGACGGTCGGCGGCTTCGACCCGGCGACCGGCGCGGGCACACTCGCGCGGGGCGGCGACGACCTCTACGGGTTCGTCCGCGTCCTCGCCGAGGGCCACCGGCTGCACTACACCCCGCGGGCCCTGGTCTGGCACCACCACCGGGAGACCTGGCGGGACCTGGAGACCCAGGCGTACGGCTACGGCGCCGGCCTCACCGCCTATCTCACCGCGATCCTGGTCAACCGTCCCGGCCTGCTGCCCGCGTTCCTGGCCCGGCTGCCCCGGGGCCTCGCGCACGCGCGGACGCTCACGGCCGGCCGGGACGGCGCTGCTGCGGCGGACGGCGCACCCGGCGGACACGACGACCGGAGCCACGCCTGGCCGGGCCGGCTCTCCCGGCTGCAGCGGCGCGGCATGCTCTACGGGCCGGTGGGCTATCTGCGGGCCCGGCGCGCGCTGCGCGCGCTGCGAGGTGCGGCGCGATGACGGCCTCCGCGCACAGAGCCGGCGCGGACAACGGCGACGGAAATGTCAGCGACGGCAGCAGCGGTGGCGGCACCGGTAGCGGCGCAGGGGGCGCCAGTGGCAGCCCGAGGGGTGCCGGTAGCAGCGCAGGGGGCGCCGGTGGCCGTGGAGGGGGCGCAGGTGGCCGTGGCACGGAGAGCATCCCGGTGTTCCTGTACCACGCCGTGATGGAGGATCCGCCCGACTGGATCGCCGAGTTCACCGTCACCCCGAAGCAGTTCGGCGAGCACCTGGACGCCGTCGTGGACAGCGGCCTCACACCCGTCACGATCAGCGCGCTCGGCGACCACCTCGCGGGGCGGGCGCCGCTGCCGTCCCGGCCGGTGCTGCTCACCTTCGACGACGGCTTCGCCGATCTGCCCGGTGCGACCGCCGAGGCGCTGGCCGGGCGCGGGTTGTCCGCCACCGCCTATCTCACCACCGGAGCGATCACGCGGGGCTGGCGCAGCCTGCTGCCGCCCGCCCCGATGATGACGCTGGAGCAGGCTGCGCGCCTCGAGCAGTACGGCATGGAGATCGGCAGTCACACCGTCACCCACGCACAACTGGACACTCTCGCTCCGCGAGCGCTGGCGTACGAACTGCGGCTGTCGCGCTCGGTGTTGGAGGACGCCCTCGGTCATCACGTCCGTCATCTCGCCTACCCGCACGGCTACAACAGCGGACGGGTACGGCGCATGGCGGCGGCCGCGGGCTACGAGACGGCCACCGCGGTGCGGCACGCGCTCAGTTCGGACCGCGACGAGCACTACCGCATCGCCCGGCTCATCGTGCGCCGCAGTCACACCGTCGCCGATGTCCGAAGCTGGCTGGCGGGGTCCGGCGCCCGTGTCGCCCCCTACCGCGACGGGCCCAGGACGGTCGGCTGGCGCTGGTACCGACGTGCCCGTGCCGTCGTGCAGGGGCCGGTGTTCGCAGGTTGAGCCGAGTTCGACGATTTTGGTGTGAAAAGAAGCAAAAATTCCTATAGTTGGCACGAGGGAGGGGGACCTCGACGTGCAACAAAACGTGCCTGTGCCGAGCACACCCGTACCTGGCACGCCTGCTCCTAGTACCGAGAGCAGTGAGCAACCCACTCCTGACCTCTCCACCGGACCTGGCAGTCGTCCGGGTCCGGGCAGTCCGGGTCCGGGCACCGGCGGTGACCGCGGGCCCTGGCGGATCCCACGCCGTCCACCGGACGCCTGCCTGCTGACACTGCTGCTCGCCGCCGGGCTGTGGGGGTACGCGCTGCCCCGCGTCGGCTTCCGCGAGATGGGCGACTACGGCCTGCTGGACCGCCTGCCGGTCGCCTACTACCTCTCGCTGCTCGTTCTCACCGCGGGCTTCGTCCTCAGTCTGCGGCGCGCGGGCACCGCACCCTGGTGGCCGGCCGCACACTGTGCCGCGCTGCTCTTCGCGCTGAAGGCGCCGCCGGCGGTGCTGTACGACGCGGTGCGCTACCCGTGGGCCTCCAAGCACGACGCCATCGTCAACACGCTGCTCACCAACGGTGAGCTGCGACCGGGCGCGGCACTGTCGGGCAACATGTCCGCGTACGACCAGTGGCCGGGCTTCTTCACTCTCAACGCGGGTTTGGTGCGCGTCTTCGGCGTCGAGAGCGCCGCCGTGTACGCCAACTGGGCGCCGATCGTCTTCGGCCTGCTCATGCTGCCGGTGCTGGTCCTCATCTACCGCACCTTCTGCGAGGACTGGCGGCTGGTGTGGACAGCCGTCTGGGTCTTCCAGCTCGCCAACTGGGTGGGCCAGGACTACTTCGCCCCGCAGGCGCTCGCGTATCTGCTGCATCTGACGGTCCTCGCGGTGGTGCTGCGGCACTTCGTGCGGCCCGGGTCGGCCGGACGGCTGCGCGACCGCACCTTCCTCGACCCCGTGGCGGCCCCCGTGCCGCCACCCACCGGCAGCAGACAGCGCGCGGTGTGCGTGGTGATCCTGGCCCCGCTGATCGCCGCCATCAACGCCACGCACCAGCTCACCCCGGTGATGCTCACCATCTGTCTGGTCACGCTCAGCTTCACCCGCCGCTACCGCAACTACGGGCTGCTGGTCGTCGCCTCGGTGCTGATGCTCACCTGGGACCTGACGATGGGTCGTCCCCTGTTCGTCGAGACGCTCTCCACCATCGAGAAGTCGATCGGCGAGCTGACGGAGAACTCCCGCGCGGGCTACGCGGGGCAGCTCACCGGGCCCGGACCCGAACTCGCGGGCACCGCCAACGTGGTGATGGTGCTCGCGATCGCCGTCCTCGCCGGGACCGCCGTCGTGCTGCGGCGCCGGCTGACCCGCAGCGCGCTGCCACTGCTGCTGGTGTCCGTCGCCCCGGTACCGCTGTTCGCGGTCAACGACTACGGCGGCGAAATGCTCTTCCGTGTCTATCTGTTCGCCCTGCCCGGGGCGGCCTTCTTCGCCGCAGCCACGCTCGTGCCGGCCGTCGCGGGGACCCACCGCAGCAGGGCGAAGGCGCTGCGGCGCAGGGCCGCGGCCGTCGCCCTGCCGGCCGTCCTGCTGATGCTGCTGGCCGGCTTCCTGCCGTCGTACTACGGCAAGGAGAAGATGTTCTACACACCGCCGGAGGAGACCGCGCTGGTCACCAGGGCTCTCGATAACGCCCCCGACGGCTCGCTGATCCTCGCCACCAGCGGTTCCTTCCCGCAGGCGCTCCACCACTACGACCGCCTCGAGCACTGGTTCTTCGCCGAACAGGCGCTGCCCGAGAACGAGAGGATGCTGAAAGACCCGTCCGACTACCTCGCGGGCGGGATCCCCCCGGGGGCGAAGGCGTACGTCGTCCTCACCCGCACCCAGGACGTCTACGCCTCCGGAGAGGGCCTGCTGCCGCCCGGCGGCTTCGAGACCCTGCGTTCGAAACTGTCCTCCTCGCCGCTCTTCCGAACCATCGAAAGCCATCCGTACGGCATCGTCCTCGAGTACGACCCGGCCACTCCCTGACGACCGTGACAGGCCCGACGGCCTGACAGGCCCGACGGCCGTGACAGACCTGCCGATCATGCCCACCGTGATGACCACGGCGGATGACCACGACGAACGACCACAGGGTGATCGCATTGACGACCGCAGACTCCGCGGGCATCGGCAACAAGGACATCGACAACGAGGTCATCCGCAACGAGGCCGGTGAGGTGAACGAGGTCGGTGAGCCGCGGGAGGTGGGCGGACTGGGCCAGGTCGTGGACGACGACTTCATGGGCGACGAGGTCATGGGCGACAGGGGCATGGGCGACAGGGGCATGGAAGAGAAGGTCATGGACCACGAGGTCATGGACGACGCCGAAGCGAGTACAGGCCTCGGGGTCTCCCCCACCCAGCTGAGACTCCTCGTCGCGGCCTCCGGCTGGCCGGCCCTGGCCGCCACCGCCGTACCCGGCCCCTCCCCGCTGCGCTGGGTCCCGGTGCTGCTGTTCGTCCTGTTCGGTCCGGGCTGCGCTGCGCTGTATCCGCAACCGGGCCACCTGGCCTCCGGTGCCCGGCTGGAGGCGATCGCGCTCGCCGCGCCGATCAGCCTCTCGCTCGGGGTACTGGCAGCAACCTCGTTGTTCCTGGTCAAGGCCTTCTCGATGACCGCCTTCCTCATCTCGCTCGCCTGCTTCACCACAGTGACCTCGGCCCTGCCGGGGCTGCCGCTGCCCGCCGCCCGGCGCGGCGCGGTCGAACGTGCCAGAGTCAGGCGCAGCCCCTCGGGCGGTAGCGACGCATGACGGGCTCGGAACAACGTCACCCGGGTGGCGAGCCGGGAAGCGCGAGGCGTGCCTACAAGGCCGTCGTGCTGGTCGCGGTGGCCGCGCTGCTCGCCGGGCTCGGCATCTGGGCCGGCCGCTCCGACGACCCGGACTCCGCCACGGACGCCCTCCCCGACAACGCGGCCTCGGGTGAGCTGCCCACCGGCGCCTGCGCCCCCACCGGCACGCTGATCCCGCCCTGCGGCGCCTGGTGGGGCGCCGCCGTGCCGTATGCCGAGGACGGCTCGCTCAAGGACGCCGTGCACGGCTTCGAGAAGAGGATCGGCCGCAAGCTGGATCTCGTCTACAACTACCACGACATGTCGGGCTCCGAGCTCGACGGGGAACTGCTCACCCCCGACGAGCAGGAACTCGGGAAGGACAGGCTGCTCATGCTGGCCTGGGAGTCCACCGTCTGGACCGAACCGCACCACGAGAACTGGACGGAGACCCAGCTCGGCTGGAAGAACATCGCCTCCGGCAAGCTGGACGGGAAGATCCTCGATCCGCAGATCCGGCGCATCAAGGCCTACGGCAAACGTGTCTTCCTCTCCTTCGACCAGGAGACCGACGCCCGTATCGAGGAAGGCGCGGGCACCCCGGAGGAGTTCGTCGCCGCGTACCGCCATGTCCGCGGCCGGTTCCGTGAGCTGGGCGCCGACAACGTCGTATGGGTGTGGACCGTCTCCGGCTACCTCGGCAGCGCGGCCGACATGAAGGCGCTCTACCCGGGAGACGAGTACGTCGACTGGATCGCCATGGACCAGTACAACTACTACCAGTGTCACGGCACCAGCGACTGGAAGGACTTCCTGCACAGCCAGCGGCCCAGCTACGACTGGCTGCGCGAGAACATCAGCGAGGACAAGCCGGTGATGCTCGCGGAGTTCGCCACCGCGCCCGACGCCGACGCCCCGCAGCGCCAGCGCGACTGGTACACCCGGATCCCCGCCGCCGTGAAGAAGCTCCCGCAGGTGAAGGCGCTGGTGCACTGGAACCGGCCGACCTCCGGGAAGCCCGAGTGTGATCTGACCGTCAACGAGGGCCCGGGTCTCGAGGGCTACCGGGAGGCGGGGAAGAACGGCTACTTCCACCAGCCCGTGCCGTCCCGCTGACCGGGCCTCTCGGTTGACGGGCCATCGCACGGTGACGGGTGGAGAGCGACCGGAGCGCGGCGGCGAGGCCGAGGACGGCGAACAGGGGCAGGGCCGCCGGCGCGAGCTCGAGCCGCCACACCCAGCCGCCCAGCGCCACGAGATACAGGACCCCCCAGCGCCCCGGCCAGGTCAGCCACCGGTCCGCACGCGTGAGCAGCAGCCACAGCGGTATGAGGCACAGCAACTGCACGGCCGGCGGTGTCCAGCGCAGCAGCGGCCCGGGCCCGTCGAGCCCGGTCGCCTCCGCCAGGAGAGCGGCCGCCTTCGCGTAGAACGCCCCACCGACGGGTGACGGCTCCCGGCCGAAGGCGACGGGTACGACGTACAGGGCGAGCAGCACCGACCCCAGGGCCGCCCCCGGCAGCAGCGTGCCGCGTGCCGTGCGCAGCGTCACCGCGCCGACGAACACCGCGAGCAACAGGCCCCCCGCGACGATCGCCATGAGCGGCAGCGCCGCCAGCTGCTGACGGCCGGTCAGTACATCCTCCGACGGGCCGTCGAGCCACGGCAGCTCGCGCAGCGCCGCCCAGAACACCACGGTGGCCAGGCCGAGCACCCCCCACAGCCCACCCGCCATCCACCGCTCCCGGCCCCTACCCGCGCTCGACGACGCCCGGTGCCCGGCCCCGACCCACCGCTCCCGGCCCCCACCCGCATTCGGCCGCTCCCGGCCCCCGGCCCCGACCCACCGCTCGCCGCCCCCACCCGCGTTCGACGACTCCCGGCCCCCGTTCGCACTCCGCCGTTCCCCGGTCCTGCCCGTGATCCACTGCTCCCGGCCTCCAGTCGCGGCCCACCGCTCCCGGTTCCCGGCCGCGCCGGACCGGTCCGGCGCGATCTCCCGGACCGACTCGCCCCGCCCCTCGGCTCCCTGGACCCCCTGAGCCCTCTCGGCCCCCTCGCTTTCCCGGGCGTCCTCGGACTCCTGCGGGGTCCGCCTTATCAGCGCCAGGGTGTCCGCCTGCAGCGCCTCGCGTTCGTAGCCGGGGCGCCCTATGAACAGGGTGACCGTGTCCTCGTCGACGCCCTCGCGTTCGTGAGCCGCCCGGCGCGCCCAGTTCGTGCCGTACCCGGCGGTTGCGTTCAGCCGCGCCCACTGGGTGCCGTAGGCCGGGGCAGCGGCGGACCGACCGGCGGGCCGACGGTCGTCGCGGCGCAGCGCGGAGCGCAGACCGACGGCGGAGACGGCCGCGATCAGGGTCATGCTGAGCAGCACCGCCCAGCCCGCGCCCGCGATCCCGGCCGGGGCGAACAGGACGGCCGCACTGCCCAGCACCAGCGCGCACATGGCGCCTTGGAGCGCGGCGAGCACCCCGGTCCGGCCCTGCACCCGCAGCACCCCGATGTACAGCTCGACCACGACCCGGGGCAGCGCCCCGGCGGCCAGCAGCCGCAGCACGGCGGTGCCGTGCTCGGCGTAGTCCTCGTTGAACGGCAGCAGGATCTGCGGGGCGAACACCACCAGGACCAGCACCACAGGCACCAGCAGCAGCGTCATACGGCGCAGCGCCCCCCGCACCCCTTCGACGAGCTGCCGCGGATCGTGCGAGGCGTGCGCGGTGAGGGAGGAGGCCATGTTGATGGCCATGAACTCCATCGTGCCGCCGACGGTGTACGCCACATAGAAGTAGCCGTTCTCCGCCGCGCTGAAGCGGACCGCGACCATCACCGGCAGCAGGTTGATCATCGCCAGGCTGAACAGCGCGCCCAGCGAGTCACCGGCCAGGAAGCGGCCCATCTCGCGCAATCGCGGAGGTTCCTTGTCGCGGTCGTCGGCGGCCTGGCGCGGGATCAGCCGACGAAAGATCAACCAGCCCAGCGGCAGCGTCGAGAACGCGATCGCGACGGCCCAGGACACGAAGATGCCGAGCACCGGCAGCGCGGTCGCGAACATGGCCAGCAGGATCAGCTTGCCGACGGAGAACACCGCGTTGCCGATGGGCACCCATCCCGACCTGCGCAGACCGGTGAGCACCCCGTCCTGGAGCGTGAGCAGCGCCCATGCCACGCACGCGACGACGAACGTCGCCCCCGCGGCGGCGGTGCCGAGCGGCGCGTACGTCGCCCCCCACAGGTCCAGGGTGAGCAGGAAGACGAAGGCGGCGACGGCGACGACCACCGAACTGGCCGCGTACGCCCGCCACACCAGCGAGCCCGTGGCCGGCCCCGCGCGCGGCACGAAGCGGACGACGGCCCCGATCAGCGTCGTCGCCGTGATGCTGGCGAGCAGCCGCATCGCCGCGATCGCGGCCGAGCCCTGCCCGACGGCCTCCTCCGAGTAGTAGCGCGCGGCCACCAGCCAGAAGCCCAGCCCCAGCACGGCGGACACGCCCGTGCTGAGCATCAGGAAGTAGGCGTTCTTGAACAGGGACCGGGAGTCGTGGGTGTCGTCGGCCGGTGTCGTGCCCGCCGCCTCCTTTCCGGCGGGCGGTGCCGATGGTTCGGGTACCTGGATCTCGGCCTGCGTCTCAGCCACGGGTCGGCTCCAGCCCTCCCGGCCCCTCGGCCGGCCGTACGCCGGACTCCTGAAGCACCTCGACGACCTGCCGGGCGCACAGCGGATCCACCGGCAACGCGTGCCGGGCGAACCAGCGGGCCCCGGCCGGATCGGGCGACAGGTCGGTGAAGGCGGCACCCGCGTAGTCGTCCAGGGGCGGGTCATAGAGGTACCCGACGACGATGCCCCGCCGCGCGAGCGCCGCCCTCGCGGCCTCCCGGTCGGCGACGAACAGGGGTACCCGGAAGAGGGGTTGGACCCGATCGGCACGGGGTGTGCCGGGGCGCGCCCACGCTGTGGACAGGAGCAGCTCCGTGCCCGCCCGGCAGGCCGTCAGCACCTCGTCCAGGTGGTCGAGCCGGCGGCCGATGCGGCCCGCTCGCAGCGGCCCCGAACGCAGCCGGTAGTCGTGCATGTCGACGCGGACCCAGGAGTCGTGCGCGGTGAGGTCCGGTGCCGTCTCGACGGCGCGGGCCAACTCGGCCGGCCGCAGGGGCATCCGGATCTCCTCCCGTTCCATCAGTCCGAGCAGCCGCATGGTGGCCCAGGCGGCCCGCCGCAACCGCAGTCCCCGCACGGTCGCCTCCGCGTACGGCCGGACGGTGTAGGCGAGTTCCGCCGCGAACCGTCCCGGCAGCAGCAGGTCCTCGCAGGTCTTCTCCAGCGTCTCGCGCAGTCCCGGGTCGGCGCAGGCCAGGAATCCACCGGCCTTGGCCCCGACATGCTTGGAAAGGCTGAAGACGGAGGCGTCGCCCCAGGCCCCGACCGGTCTGCCGCCCACTTCGCTGCCGATGGCGTGTGCCCCGTCCTCGAACAACGGGATGCCCAGCGCGTCGCACTTCTCCCGCAGGCGCGGCGTGTCGTCCGGGTTGCCGTACAGATTCGTCGTGAGCACGCCGGACAGCGAGTCCCACATCTCGTCGGGCACGGCATCCACGTCGATCGACGCGTCCAGCGGGTCCAACGGCGCCTGCACGGGCCGTAGTCCGGCCGCGATCACGACGAAGAAGATCACGTCGTCGTTGACCGGCGACATCAGTACGCGTCCGCCGGGCGGGCACCAGTGACGCAGGGCCACGTACAGCCCGAACCTGCACGACGGTACGTACACACAGTCCCGGCCGAGCCTGTCGCGCATGGCCGCTTCCAGCCGCTTCGGCCGTGAGCCACTCCGCGCCGACCCGAGGCCGGCCTCCCCTATGGCCATCCGCCCCCCAGTTGTGCCGGGGGAAGGCCCCCTCCCCGAGGCCTTCCAGCACCCGCCCAGAGTCTCCCCTTTCGCACCGCTCCGTCAAGATTGCGTACCGGTCGGGGGACGACCGCGAGTGAGCAACCGGAAGCGGAGAGCTGCCGGCCGAAGGGCCCAGCCGGGCCGGTCCCCATGTCACTTCCACGGCGTCAGCCGTAACGTGTGGCGCGGCTCGGCGCACCCTCGCGACACCCGCTCGGGGTCCGGCGAGCCCTACATGGCGAGCACCAAAGAGCGCACGAAAGAGAGGCAGTACCCGATGCCCCCCTTCGACCTTCCCGAGGGCGATCCCTTCGGTCCGCACAACCTCCCCTACGGTGTCTTCTCCCTCCCGGGCTCCACGGAGCGGACCGTCGGCGTCCGGCTCGGCGACCACGTCCTCGACGCGGGCGCGGCGGCCCGCGCGCTCGGCTCGCCACACGTCGGCCTGCTCGCTGCGCCGACGCTCGACCCGCTGCTGGCGGCAGGACGTACGACCTGGTCGCAGGTGCGCCGCGCCCTGACGGAATGGGTGACCGACCCCGCCCACCGTCCCACCGTCGAACCGCTCTTCCATCCCCTTTCCGGCGTGACCCTGCACCTCCCCTTCCAGGTCGCCGACTACGTCGACTTCTACTCCTCCGAGCACCACGCCCGGAACGCGGGAGCGATCTTCCGCCCGGACGCCGGAGACGTCCTCCTGCCCAACTGGAAGCACCTGCCGATCGGCTACCACGGCCGGGCCGGCACGGTCGTGGTCTCCGGCACGGACGTCGTCCGCCCGTCGGGGCAGCGCAAGGCGCCCACCGATCCGGCCCCTGTCTTCGGCCCGTCCGTGCGGCTCGACATCGAGGCGGAGGTCGGCTTCGTGGTGGGGGCGCCCTCGCAGCAGGGCAGCCCGGTCGCGCTGGCCGACTTCCGCGAGCATGTGTTCGGTCTCTGCCTGCTCAACGACTGGTCGGCCCGCGACCTCCAGGCCTGGGAGTACGTCCCACTCGGCCCGTTCCTCGCCAAGTCGTTCGCCACGTCGGTGTCGGCGTGGATCACTCCCCTGGAGGCCTTGGAGAACGCGCGGGTGGCGCCCCCGGAGCGGACCCATCCCCTCCTGCCCTACCTGGACGACGCGGCCGCCGAACCCGGCGGTTACGACCTGCGCATCTCCGTCGCGCTCAACGGCCACGTGGTCTCCGATCCGCCCTTCGCCACCATGTACTGGACGGCGGCCCAGCAGCTCGCCCACCTCACGGTCAACGGCGCCTCCCTGCGCACCGGCGACCTGTACGGCTCCGGCACGGTGAGCGGCCCGAACCCGCACGAGCGCGGCTCCCTGCTGGAACTGACCTGGAACGGCCGTGACCCGCTGGAACTCCCCGACGGCAAGCGCACGTTCCTGGAGGACGACGACGTGGTGACCCTGTCGGCGTGGGCCCCCGGCCCCGACGGCGCACGGGTGGGTCTGGGAGAGGTGAGCGGACGCGTGGTCGCCGGGTGAATCGACCGTTGCACCGACCGGTGCGGCGACCGTTGCTGCGACCGTCGGCAGGGCCCGGGGCGAGGGGGGTGACGGAGCCGGGGGCAAAGCCGGTGACGGAGCCAGGACCAAAGCCCGTGACGGAGCCGATGGCGGGGTGGCTGACGGTACCGGGGCCGAGGCGGAGCAACCGGGGCTGAATCGGGGCGGCGTCGTGGGCTGACTCCAGGAGTAACCGCCGTCATACTGGCGGCGGGCACGGTCCTCGTGCCGAGCCCGCCGCCCGTGGCGGTCCGCACGCATGCGGGCACGCGGAACGCGACAACCCGCGTGCACGTGGCGCCCGCCCCCTTCCCGACCAGGATCCGGAGCCCATGGCATGACCCTCTGCCTGCTCCTGCTGAGCGTCGTCGCTCTGTCGGCCGCCGTGCCGGTTCCGCGTGTGCTCACCCGGTCCGCGTGGCCCGAGCGGGAGCCGGTGATCGGGCTGTGGGTGTGGCAGTGCCTGGTCGCCACGGTGCTGCTGTGCTGCCTGACCGCCCTGACACTGGGCGCCGCTGCCGTGTTCCACACCGTCCGCGCCCGGGTCTTCGCCCCCGCACCGCCCGGGGTCTCCGAGGCGTACGACCTCTCCGCCGCCCCTCTGTGGGCCGCGGCCCTCACCCTGCTGCTGGCCTGCGGCGCCGCCTGGACGACCGCGATGCTGGCCCGCGAACTCTTCGACGCGCGCCGCCGCCGCGGCCGGGCCAGGGCGCACCTGCGGGAGCGGGCCCCCGACCTGCCCGCCGGCCTGCCGTCCGCCCGAGGCCCGCTGCTGGTCCTGGAGGACGAGTATCCCGACGCCTGGTGGATGCCCGGCAATCCACCCCAGCTGATCGTGACGACCGGCGCCCTGCACCGCCTCACCTCCCACCAGCTGGACGCCGTCCTCACCCATGAGCGCGGCCATGCCCGCGCCCACCACGACTGGCTGCTCCACCTGTCGACCGCCCTTGCCACCGGCTTCCCCCGCATTCCGCTCTTCTCCCACTTCTGCGATCAGACCCACCGCCTGGTCGAACTCGCCGCCGACGACACGGCCTCCCGCCGCTGCGGTCACCTGACCACGGCGCTGGCCCTGATCGAGCTGAACCAACACCGGGGCGTCCTGTCCTGCGCCTCCAGCCACCGTCTCCTGGGCGAGCGCGTCGACCGCCTGCTCCAGCCGCCGCCGCGACTGCTTCGCCGGCACCGGGCGCTGACGACGACGGTGGCCACGCTGGTGCCCCTGCTGCCCCTGCTGATCACCTTCGCCCCAGGACTGACGGCGTTGTCCTGACCTGGCAGATCTTGTGCAGGCCGAGCCGGTTTCCGCAGGTCAGCGCTTTGCCTGACGCTCCAGCAGGTGGCGCAACACTCCGGCAACACTGCTTTTCCTACTGGCTCGCTATGGTTCGAAACATGCCACCCACCGACCGCATCCGAGACCACGCCGGCCAGGGCGCGACCACCGTCGCCGCCCACCGCGCGCGTCGTCGGCTGCGCGCGGACCAGGCGCGTCAGCTGGCCGACCTGCTACGCCGCCAGCTGCTCACCGACGGCTTCCCGGACGGCACGCTCCCCCACGAGTCGATCCTCGCCACGGACTACCGTGCCTCCCGAAACACCGTCCGCCAGGCCCTCGACCTCCTCCGGGCGGAAGGGCTGGTCGAGCGCCTCCCGGGCGTCGGCACGGTCGTCGTGGCACAGAAGTACCCGCACGGCCTGGACCGCCTGATGGGTCTCGCGGAGACCCTGCACGAGCACGGTCACGTCACCAACGAGGTCCGCACCATGGGCCCCGTCGCCGCACCAGCCCCGGTGGCCGACCGCCTCCACGTACCGCCCGGCACCGACGTGCTCTACATCGAACGCCTGCGCCGTCTGGGTGGCATCCCCCTCTCCCTCGACCTCACCTACATCCCGCTCGACATCGGCACCGCCCTGCTCGGCGCCGACCTGGAGAACACCGACGTCTTCCGCCTGCTGGAGGCCGTCACCGGGCAGCGCCTCGGCCACGCCGAGATCACTCTGGAGGCGGTGACCGCGGACGCCCACTCCGCCGCCGTACTGGAGGCACCGCGCGGCGCCGCCGTCCTGATGCTCGAACGCCTCACCCACCTCGCCGACGGCCGCCCGGTGGACCTGGAGTTCATCCGCTTCCGCGGAGACCGCATCTCGATGAGCGGCCTGCTGCACCGCTCCGTCTGACATCTCCCGTCGGTCTCACTTCCACCCTCGCTTCCGCCTTCGTTCCTCCCTCTCCTCCGCCCACTCGCCCGCCCACTCGCCCGTCCGCTTGTCCGTCCGCTTGTCCGTCCCCTCTCCGCCCTCAACCCTTCATCGTTCGGCACGGCCTCATCGGTTCACTGCCGCTCGGGATTTCTCAGAAATTCTCGGGACTTTTCTGGAGACAGCCATGACCTTGGCACCCCAGCGGGCCGACGTGCCCGTGACCATCGACGAGTCGAAGTGCATCGACGGCTGCACGCTCTGTGTGGACATGTGCCCGCTGGACTCCCTCGCCATCGACGAGAGCAACGGCAAGGCCTACATGCACGTCGACGAGTGCTGGTACTGCGGCCCGTGCGCGGCCCGCTGTCCCACCGGAGCCGTCACGGTCAACATGCCCTACCTGCTCCGGTGAAAGGCCCGAACCTCCATGCATCCCAAAGCGATGAAATCCCGAGCGGCGAAGTCCGAAGTGATCGCCGCGGCCGGCGCCCTCCTCCTGCTCCCCCTCACCGGATGCGGCAGCGCCGAGGCCGGTAGCGGCTCCACGGTCACTGTCACCGTCGGCTACCAGTCCAAGACCATCAACACCGTCACGGCAGGCACTCTGCTGCGCTCACTCGGCTATTTCGAGAAGGAGTTGAACGCACTCGGCGACGGCAAGACCTACAAGGTGGACTGGCAGGACTACGCCACCGGCGCCCCCATCACCGCGCAGATGACCGCCGGGAAGATCGACATCGGCTCGATGGGCGACTTCCCGCTCCTCATCAACGCGGCCCGCGGCAAACAGCTCGGCAAGCCCACCCACCTGGTCTCGGTCACCGGCTACAACCTCCGGGGCGGCCTCAACACCATCGTCACCGCACCCGACTCCAAGCTCGCCTCCATAGAGGACCTCAAGGGCAAGAAAATCTCCACCAGCATCGGTTCCGCCGCCGACGGCACCCTCGTACGGGCCTTGCAGCGCGCCGGCATCGACCCTGACAAGGGCATCGAGAAGCTCAACCAGCAGCCGGCCGTGGGCGCGTCGGCCCTCTCCGCGGGCAGCGCCGACGCTCTCTCGCAGTTCGTCGCCTGGCCAGGTCTGCTCGCCTACCAGGGCAAGGCGAAGGCCCTGTACGACGGTGCCCAGCTGGACCTGCCCACCTTCCACGGCGTCACCGCGCGCGAGGACTTCGCGAAGAAGCGCCCGGCCGTGCTGGAGGCGTTCCTGAAGGCGCAGTCCGAAGCCACCGACTACATCGACACGCACCCCGTGGCCGCCGCCGAGAAGGTCGCCGAAGCCACCGGTCTGCCCGCCGAGGTCGTCTACCTCTACAACGGCGCGCACGGCATCTCCACCTTCGACCCGGCCGTCAAGCCCCAGCTCGTCTCCGCGCTCAAGGAGGACGTCTCGATCCTCAAGGCGGCGAAGCTGACGGGAGACGTCGACGTGGACTCCTTCGTCGACGACCAGTACGTGAAGAAGGCGCTCGGCTCGTCGTACGCGGAGCAGCTCGCCACCTCGCCCGCGCCCGCCGCGAGCGAGGTATGGCCGAAGGACGCCACCGAGACCCGTACCTTCAAGTCGCCCGCCGAACTGCTGACCTACGTCGCGCAGCACAAGGACGGCATCCGCGCCGCCTACGTCCCCGACGCCACCACCGGCACCCTGTGGTTCGCCGACAAGGCCGTCTGGGTCGCCGACGGCGAGACCCTTCTGCCGTTCGTCGCCCCGGCGACCGCGCAGGCCTATGTCGACGCCCATGGCGGCGCCCGGATCATCACGTACGCCGACGCGCTGGGGCGTGTGTCGTGACCCGGTATGCGCTGCGGACGGCCTCGGTGGCGGCCGCCCTCGGCCTGTGGCAGCTGCTGACCAGCCTGGACATCGACCTGTGGCTGCGGTTCTCGCAGTTCCCCACCGTCGCCGACGTGGCCCGCGCCTTCGGCGACCGCCTGGCCGGCGACGACTACTGGACCGACCTCGCCGACAGCCTCACCCGCATCGTCACCGGATTCCTCCTGGCCGCCGTGCTGGGCGTGGCCACGGGCGTGCTCGTGGCGCGCTCGCGCCTCGCCGAGGACCTGCTCGGACCGATCCTCGAAGTCGTCCGCCCGATCCCCGCGATCGCCCTGGTGCCCGTCGCGATCCTGCTCTTCCCCTCCAACGAACAGGGCATCGTCTTCATCACCTTCACCGCCGCCTTCTTCCCGGTGATGGTCTCCACCCGGCACGCGGTCCGCGCGCTGAGCCCCGGGTGGGAGGAGGCGGTACGCACCATGGGCGGTGGCCGGTGGCGGATCCTCGGCTCGGTCGTCCTTCCCGGGGCGCTGCCGGGCATCTTCAGCGGTCTGTCGGTCGGCATCGGCGTGTCGTGGATCTGTGTGATCTCCGCCGAGATGATCTCCGGTCAGTACGGCGTCGGCTACCGCACCTGGCAGGACTACACGGTCGTCGACTACCCGGGGGTGTTCGTCGGCATGGTCACGATCGGCGTGCTCGGCTGGGCCACGTCCACGGCCGTGGAACTGCTCGGTCGCCGTCTCACCCACTGGCTGCCCCGCACCTCGTACGTCCCCCCGGGCCGGACCCGGCCGGGGAGCGACCGGTCGGCCGCGCCGGCACCGGCGGCCTCCCCCGCCGCCGTCCCCACCGGACCCGAACCCGAGGAGGCGCGCGATGAGCACCTCGTCTGAGACCCGCGAGACCAACCGTGGGGACACCGTCGACGCGGCCACCGGTACGGCTTCCGGCACCGCCGTACGCGGTACCCGGCTCACCCTCCGCGCGGCCACCCTCGGCCGCCCCGACGCCGCCGCGCTGGCCGATGTCGACCTGGACGTCCCGCCGGGCGAGATCCTGACCGTCGTCGGGCCCTCGGGCTGCGGCAAGTCGACGCTGCTGCGCACCCTGGCCGGGCTGCTGCCCGCGCTGACCGGCGCCGTGGAGCAGGACGGCCGGCCGATCGGCGGCCCGGCGGCGGACCGCGCGCTGGTCTTCCAGGAGGACGCCCTCCTCCCCTGGCGCACCCTGCTGTCCAACGTCGAACTTCCCCTCGCCATCCAGGGTTCACCGCGCGCGGAACGCAGGAAGCAGGCCGGGGCCTGGCTCGAACGGGTCGGACTCGCCGACCGCGCACGGCAGTTGCCGCACCGCGTCTCCGGAGGCCAGCGCCAGCGGGCGCAACTGGCCCGGGCCCTCGCCGCGGGCCCGCGCGCCGTCCTCATGGACGAACCCTTCGGCGCCCTCGACGCCCAGACCCGCGCCGGCATGCAGGACCTGCTGGTGGAGGTGCTGCACGGCACGGGCGCGACCGTCGTCTTCGTCACCCACGACGTGGACGAGGCCCTGTTCCTCGGCGACCGCGTGGCCCTCCTCGGCGCGGGCCGCCTCCTCGCCGTACGGGACGTGCCGCGCCCGCGCGACCGGGCCGCCCACGACGACCCGGCACGCGTGGCCCTGCGACGCGACGTCCTGACCTCACTGAGCATCTGAAAGGCACCCCGGTGGACACCCTTCTGCAGATCCCCGCGCTCGGCGACGCCGAGGAGCTGACCTGCGACGTCCTCGTCATCGGTGGCGGCACCGCCGGCACCATGGCGGCCCTGACCGCCGCCGAGCGCGGCGCGGACGTCCTGCTTCTGGAGAAGGCCCACGTCCGCCACTCCGGGGCACTCGCGATGGGCATGGACGGCGTCAACAACGCGGTCATCCCCGGCCGCGCCGAGCCCGACGACTACGTCGCCGAGATCACCCGTGCCAACGACGGCATCGTCGACCAGTCCACCGTCCGCCAGACCGCCACCCGTGGCTTCGCCATGGTGCAGCGCCTGGAGTCGTACGGCGTGAAGTTCGAGAAGGACGAGCACGGCGACTACGCGGTGCGCCAGGTCCACCGTTCCGGCTCCTATGTGCTGCCCATGCCGGAGGGCAAGGACGTCAAGAAGGTCCTGTACCGGCAGCTGCGGCGGCGCGAGATGCGGGAGCGGATCCGGATCGAGAACCGGGTGATGCCGGTGCGCGTGCTGACCTCTCCCGAGGACGGGCGGGCCATCGGGGCGGTCGGCTTCAACACCCGCACGGGGCGGTTCGTCACCGTCCGCGCGGGCGGGGTCGTCCTCGCGACGGGCGCCTGCGGCCGCCTCGGCCTGCCCGCCTCCGGCTACCTGTACGGCACGTACGAGAACCCCACCAACGCGGGCGACGGCTACGCCATGGCCTACCACGCGGGCGCCGAGCTGACCGGCATCGAGTGCTTCCAGATCAACCCGCTGATCAAGGACTACAACGGCCCCGCCTGCGCCTATGTCGCCAACCCCTTCGGTGGTTACCAGGTCAACCGGCACGGCGAACGCTTCGTCGACTCCGACTACTGGTCGGGCCAGATGATGGCCGAGTTCGCGGCGGAGGTCGCGAGCGACCGGGGCCCGGTGTACCTGAAGCTGAGCCACCTCCCCGAGGAGTCGGTCTCGGCGCTGGAGTCGATCCTGCACTCCACCGAGCGACCGACCCGGGGCACCTTCCACTCCGGCCGCGGACACGACTACCGAACGCACGACATCGAGATGCACATCTCGGAGATCGGCCTGTGCGGCGGTCATTCGGCCTCGGGTGTACGGGTGGACGCCCACGCCCGGACGACCGTCCCCCGCCTGTACGCCGCCGGCGACCTGGCCTGTGTCCCGCACAACTACATGATCGGCGCGTTCGTCTTCGGTGACCTGGCCGGCTCGGACGCGGCCCAGTACAAGGCGTACGAAGGTGAGCTGCCCGCCGACCAGCTGCGCGAGGCGCACGAACTGATCTACCGCCCGTTGCGCAACCCGGAGGGCCCGCCACAGCCCCAGGTCGAGTACAAGCTGCGCCGCTTCGTGAACGACTACGTGACCCCGCCGAAGTCGGGCGCGCGGCTGTCGTTGGCCCTGGAGTCCTTCGAGCGGATGCGCGACGACATCGCCGAGATGGGGGCCCGTACCCCGCACGAGCTGATGCGGTGCGCCGAGGTCAGCTTCATCCGTGACTGCGCGGAGATGGCGGCGCGCGCCTCGCTGGCCCGTACCGAGTCCCGCTGGGGCCTCTACCACGAGCGTCTCGACCACCCCCGCCGCGACGACGCCTCCTGGTTCCATCACCTCGATCTGCACAAGTCCCCCTCCGGTGCGATGGAGTTCACGGCCCGTCCCGTGGCTCCCTATCTGGTTCCGGTCGACGAGTTCACCCCCGTCGGCGGCCCCTCACGACATCTCGGCGAGATCCACCCCGAACAGGTGGCCACGGCCGGTTCACGGGACGTGGCACCCGTCGCCACCGGGGCCGAAACCGCGTCCGCGGGGGCTGCCCCGGGGGTGAACGGCACCTCGGCGCCTTCGGCACCCGAGTTCGGGTCCGTTCCCGAGCAGCCCTCCTCTCTTCGGTCCTCCTCCCGTCTTCTCGAGCTCGTCGCCCTCGCTGAGGAGGAGCCCGAACTCGTCGCTCTTCTGCCGTACTTGACCGATCCGGCGCCGGTCGTCCGGCGCGAGGCCGTCGCCGTCCTCACCGAGACCGTGCCGTCGGGCACCGGGCCCGCCCTCGCCGAGGCGCTGCGTGACCCCGCCACGGAGGTGCGCTCCGCGGCGGCGGCCTCGCTGCGGGAGCTCGTCGAGACGCTGCCGCCGGAACCCGCCCTGCGCGACGGGCTGGCCGCCGCCCTGGCCGAGTCCGATCCCGTCGTCCGCGCCGCGGCCCTGGACGTGCTGCGCGCCCTGCGCCTCGGCGACGCCACCCTGTTCGCGGGCTCTCTCACCGACGCCGACATCGCCGTCCGTATCGAGGCCGTCCGCGCCCTGGTGTCCGTCGATGCAGCCGACGAACTGGCCCGCGCGGCGACCGCCGACCCGTCCCGCGAGGTCCGCGTCACCATCGCCAAGTCCCTGGCCACGGTGGCGGTCGGCCGCCTGAGCGACACGCCCCTGTCCGGCTCTGACAACGGCCCTGGCCTTGGCCCTGCCTACAGCCCAGGCACCGGTGCCGGTGCCGGTGCAGGGGCGGGGGCCGGTGCAGGGCCGGGGGCCCACCCGGGCTCTGGCCACGGCTCCCTTGACACCTCAGCCTCAGCCTCAGCCTCCGGCTCCGGCTCCGGCTCCGGCTCCGGCTCCGGCTCCGGTACAGGCTCCGGCTCCGGCTCCGGCTCCGGCTCCGGTACAGGCATCGCCCTCGAGCACGATGCCGTCCACGCGGCCCTCGTCGGGCTCGTCGACGACCCCGACGCCTTGGTGCGGGCCGCCGCTTACGGGGCGTTGGGCACCACCGGCTGCCCGCTGCCGCTCGCCGCCCGGGCCGTTACCGCCCTGGCCGACCCGGCCTGGCAGGTGCGCGCCGGTGCCGCCACCGCGCTGTCCGTGGCCCACCCGGACACGGCAGTCCCCGTCCTCGCCAAAACCCTGGCCGACCCGAACGCCGACGTCCGCAAGGCCGCCGTCCTGGCGCTGACTCGCCACCGTGCCTCGGAGGCCGCCCACGAGGCCCTCGCCACGGCGACGGCGGACTCCGACGCGGACGTCAGGGCGTACGCGACACGCGCCCTGTGACGAACCGGTCCAGCTGAAGCCGGCCCCCCGACCTCCCAGCCATCCAGCCCGGCCGACCGGTCGTCCAGCCCCCTGTCCCCCTCCCCTGTCCCCTGTCCCCTGTCTCCAGTCCTCTGGCTCGTGTCTCCTGTCTCCAGTCCTCTGGCTCCTACATCCAGTCCTCGGGCTCCGGCTCCGCATCCATCTCGGGCCAGTAGTCCGAGGCTCCGGGGTCTGTTCCGGCCCCCGGGCCGGCGCCGGGAGCGGGTCCCGGGGCAATGTCGGGAGCGGCGCTCTCGGCAGCTCCCGGAGTGGCGGTGCCCGGTGTGCCGCCCTGTGCCGCCAGCACCGCGAGCACGCCCTCCCCGTACGTCACCAGTTTCTTCTCGCCGACCCCGCCGATGCCGCCGAGCTGCTCCACCGAGGTCGGCCACGCCGTGACGATCTCCCGGAGCGTGGCGTCGTGGAAGATGACGTACGCAGGGACGCCCTGCTCACGGGCCTGTTCGGCACGCCAGGCACGCAGAGCCTCGAAGGCGGGCAGCAGCTTGTCGGGCAGCTCGGCCGCGGCGGCCTTGGTCTTGCTCCTGCCGGAGGAGGAAGAGCCCGACGCCTTCGCCGTCGTCGGCTTCTTCGGCTCCTTGCGCAGCGGCACGTCCCGCTCGCGGCGCAGTACCACCCCGCTGGCCTCCGTCAGCACCAGCGTGCCGTACTCCCCCTCGACCGCGAGCAGCCCCTGTGCCAGCAACTGCCGTACCACGCCTCGCCATTCGCCCTCGGAGAGCTCCTCACCGATGCCGAACACCGACAGCTGGTCGTGGTCGAACTGGATCACCTTGGCCGTGCGCTTGCCCATCAGGATGTCGACGATCTGCACCGCGCCGAACTTCTGTCCGCGCTCCCGCTGAAGGCGAACGATCGTCGACAGCACCTTCTGGGCCGCGACGGTGCCGTCCCAGGTCTCCGGGGGTGTGAGGCAGGTGTCGCAGTTGCCGCAGCCGGTCGGCTCCGGTTCCTGGCCGAAGTAGGCGAGGAGCTGTCCGCGGCGGCACTGGGCGGTCTCGCACAGCGCCAGCATCGAGTCCAGGTGGGCGGCGGCCCGCCGCCGGAAGGCCTCGTCGCCCTCCCCGGACTGGATCAGCTTGCGCTGCTGTATGACGTCGTTGAGCCCGTAGGCCATCCATGCCGTGGCGGGCAGTCCGTCACGGCCGCCACGTCCTGTCTCCTGGTAGTAGCCCTCGATCGACTTGGGCAGGTCGAGGTGGGCGACGAACCGTACGTCGGGCTTGTCGATGCCCATGCCGAAGGCGATGGTCGCGCACACGACCAGGCCGTCCTCGCGAAGGAACCGGGACTGGTGTGCCGCGCGCGTGCCCGCGTCCAGACCCGCGTGGTAGGGCACCGCCTCGACGCCGTTGCGGGAGAGGAACTCGGCTGTCTTGTCCACGGAGTTGCGTGAGAGGCAGTACACGATGCCGGCGTCGCCGGGGTGCTCCTCACGCAGGAAGTTCAGCAGCTGCTTCTTGGGGTCGGCCTTGGGCACGATCCGGTACTGGATGTTGGGGCGGTCGAAGCTCGCCACGAAGTGCCGCGCCGTCGGCATGTGCAGCCGCTGGGTGATCTCCTGGTGCGTGGCGTGGGTGGCCGTCGCCGTGAGCGCGATCCGTGGCACGTCCGGCCAGCGCTCACCGAGCAGCGAGAGGGAGAGGTAGTCGGGGCGGAAGTCGTGGCCCCACTGGGAGACGCAGTGCGCCTCGTCGATCGCGAAGACCGCGATCTTGCCGCGCGAGAGGAGGTCCAGGGTGGACTCCAGGCGCAGCCGCTCCGGTGCCAGGTACAGCAGGTCCAGCTCGCCGGCGAGGAACTCTGCCTCGGTCACGCGCCGCTCGTCGAAGTCCTGTGTGGAGTTGACGAACCCGGCCCGCACCCCGAGCGCCCGCAGCGCGTCGACCTGGTCCTGCATCAACGCGATCAGCGGGGAGACGACGATGCCCGTACCGGGTCTGACCAGGGCGGGGATCTGATAGCACAGCGACTTGCCGCCGCCGGTCGGCATGAGGACGACCGCGTCCCCGCCGGCCACCACGTGCTCGATGACCGCTTCCTGCTCGCCGCGGAAGGCGTCGTATCCGAAGACCCGGTGCAGCGTGGCCAGCGCCTCGCTCTCGGTCCGCTCCGGTGTCCCGGTGATACCTGTCATCTCGCTGATCCCGCCTGTCCCGCCCATCGACTGGTCCCCCGTACGTCGTCCTTCGACCACTGCCTCCACGATAGGGGTCCGGACTGACAGCGCCGGAGTTATCCACAGGCTCTTTCCGGTGACTCTGCGTGGCGGACCGAGGATCGGGCCGCCCGGGTCCGGGCTGGTGTACACGCCGGTGGGCCCGGCTCCCTCGGGGAACCGGGCCCACCGCACAAGCTCGCCGCAGGTCAGCGGCGCCATGGGTCAGCGCACGAACACTCCCGCCTGGTTCGCCAGGTCCAGGAAGTACTGCGGCGCCACGCCGAGCACCAGCGTGACCGCCACACCCACCCCGATCGCCGTCATCGTCAGCGGCGACGGAACGGCGACGGTCGGGCCGTCGGGCCGCGGCTCGCTGAAGAACATCAGCACGATCACGCGGATGTAGAAGAACGCCGCGATCGCCGACGAGATCACACCGACCACGACCAGCGGGGCCGCGCCGCCCTCGGCCGCCGCCTTGAACACGGCGAACTTCCCGGCGAACCCGGAGGTCAGCGGGATACCGGCGAAGGCCAGCAGGAACACCGCGAACACGGCCGCCACCAGGGGTGACCTGCGCCCGAGGCCGGCCCACTTGGACAGGTGGGTCGCCTCGCCACCGGCGTCGCGCACGAGGGTGACCACCGCGAAGGCGCCGATCGTCACGAACGAGTAAGCGGCCAGGTAGAAGAGGACCGACGAGACGCCGTCCGGGGTGGTCGCGATGACACCCGCGAGGATGAATCCGGCGTGCGCGATGGACGAGTACGCCAGCAGCCGCTTGATGTCGGTCTGTGTGATCGCGACGATCGCGCCGCCCAGCATGGTGATGATCGCGACGCCCCACATGACCGGCCGCCAGTCCCAGCGCAGCCCGGGCAGGACGACGTAGAGGAGGCGCAGCAGCGCGCCGAAGGCGGCCACCTTGGTCGCCGCGGCCATGAAGCCGGTGACCGGGGTCGGCGCGCCCTGGTACACGTCGGGCGTCCACATGTGGAACGGCACGGCGCCCACCTTGAACAGCAGTCCCATGACGATCATCGCGGCGCCGACGAGGAGCAGCGCGTCGTTGCCCATGGTGTCGGCGAGCGCCGGGTTCACGTTCTGGATGGTGCCGTCGACGACGCGCGCGATCGTGCCGTACGACACCGAGCCCGCGTACCCGTACAGCAGGGCGATGCCGAAGAGGGTGAACGCGGAGGCGAAAGCGCCGAGGAGGAAGTACTTGACCGCGGCCTCCTGCGACATGAGCCGCTTGCGGCGGGCCAGCGCGCAGAGGAGGTACAGCGGCAGCGAGAAGACTTCCAGGGCGATGAAGAGGGTCAGCAGGTCGTTGGCCGAAGGGAAGACCAGCATGCCGGCGACCGCGAACAGCAGCAGCGGGAAGACCTCGGTCGTCGTGAACCCGGCCTTGACCGCGGCCTGTTCACTGTCGCTGCCGGGCACGGAGGCCGCCTGGGCGGCGAAGGAGTCGACCCGGTTGCCGTGCGTCTCGGGGTCGAGGCGCCGTTCGGCGAAGGTGAACAGGCCGACCAGGGCGGCCAGCAGGATCGTGCCCTGGAGGAACAGGGCCGGTCCGTCGACCGCGATCGCGCCCATGGCCGCGATGCGCGCCTTCGTGGTGCCGTACCCGCCCTCGGCCAGCGCGACCACCGCGGCGAACGCGGCGACCAGCGCGACGACGGACACGAACAGCTGGGCGTAGTAGCGGTGCTTGCGCGGCACGAACGCCTCGACCAGCACCCCGATGATCGCCGCGCCCACGACGATCAAGGTGGGCGACAATTGCCCGTATTCGATCTTCGGCGTGTCGATCTTCGAAATCGGGTCGGCGGCGGTTGCCGCGGTTGTCCACAGGCTGTGGACGGCTGATGCGCTCACTTGGCCGCCTCCACCTCGGGCTGGGGGTCCTTCTTGTGTACGTCGGACAGGGTCTGCTTGACCGCCGGATTCACGATGTCCGTGACGGGCTTCGGGTAGACGCCCAGGAAGATCAGCAGCACGATCAGCGGGGCGACGACCGCGAGTTCACGCGCGCGCAGGTCGGGCATCGCCGAGACCTCGGGCTTCACCGGGCCGGTCATCGTCCGCTGGTAGAGGACGAGGGTGTAGAGAGCGGCGAGGACGATGCCGAGGGTGGCGACGACGCCGATCGCCGGATACCGCTCGAACGTACCGACCAGGACCAGGAACTCGCTCACGAAGGGTGCGAGTCCCGGCAGCGAAAGCGTCGCCAGGCCGCCGATCAGGAAGGTGCCGGCGAGCACCGGGGCGACCTTCTGCACCCCGCCGTAGTCGGCGATGAGCCGCGAGCCGCGCCGGGAGATCAGGAAGCCGGCGACCAGCATCAGCGCCGCCGTCGAGATCCCGTGGTTGACCATGTAGAGCGTCGCGCCGGACTGGCCCTGGCTGGTCATCGCGAAGATGCCCAGGATGATGAACCCGAAGTGCGAGATCGAGGCGTACGCCACCAGCCTCTTGATGTCCCGCTGGCCCACGGCGAGCAGCGCCCCGTAGATGATGCTGATCACGGCGAGGACGAGGATGAAGGGCGTCGCCCACTCGCTTGCCTCCGGGAACAGCTGGAGACAGAACCGGAGCATCGCGAAGGTGCCCACCTTGTCGACGACCGCGGTGATGAGCACGGCGACCGGGGTGGTCGCCTCACCCATGGCGTTGGGCAGCCAGGTGTGCAGTGGCCACAGGGGCGCCTTCACCGCGAAGGCGAAGAAGAAGCCCAGGAACAGCCAGCGTTCGGTGTTCGTCGCCATGTGGAGCGTGCCGTTGGCGCGGGCCGCGGCGATCTCGGTGAGCGAGAAGTTACCGGCGACCACATAGAGGCCGATCACCGCGGCCAGCATGATCAGGCCGCCGACCAGGTTGTACAGGAGGAACTTCACGGCCGCGTACGACCGTTGCGTGGACGCCGCCTCCTCACCGTGCTCATGGGCACGGTCCCCGAAGCCGCCGATGAGGAAGTACATCGGGATCAGCATGGCTTCGAAGAAGATGTAGAAGAGGAAGACGTCGGTCGCCTCGAAGGAGATGATCACCATCGCCTCGACGCCCAGGATCAGGGCGAAGAAGCCCTGCGTGGGCCGCCAGCGCTTGTGGCCCGTCTCCAGCGGGTCGGCGTCGTGCCAGCCCGCGAGGATGATGAACGGGATCAGCAGCGCGGTCAGCGCGACGAGCGCGACCCCGATGCCGTCCACGCCCAGCTCGTACCTGACCCCGAAGTCCGCGATCCAGGAGTGGGATTCGGTGAGCTGGTAGCGGCCGCCGTCCGGATCGAAGCGGACCAGGACGACGATCGCCAGGGCGAGTGTCGCGAGGGAGAACAGCAGGGCCAGCGATTTGGCGGCGTTGCGCCGCGTGGCCGGTACGGCGGCCGTGGCGACCGCCCCGATCGCCGGGAGCGCCGCCGTCGCTGTCAGCAGAGGAAAGGACATCGGTATCAGACCGCCCTCATCAGCAGGGTCGCGGCGACGAGGAGCGCCGCACCGCCGAACATCGAGACCGCGTACGACCGCACGAAGCCGTTCTGCAGTCGGCGCAGCCGCCCGGAGAGCCCGCCGACCGAGGCCGCCGTGCCGTTGACGACTCCGTCGACCAGGGTGTGGTCGACGTAGACCAGGGAGCGCGTGAGGTGCTCGCCGCCGCGGACCAGGACGACGTGGTTGAAGTCGTCCTGGAGGAGGTCGCGCCGGGCCGCCCGGGTGAGCAGCGAGCCGCGCGGGGCGACGATCGGAACGGGACGGCGGCCGTACTGGGCGTAGGCGATGGCCACGCCGATCACCAGGACCACCATCGTGGCGAGGGTGACGGTGAGGGCGCTGACCGGCGAGTCGCCCTCGGAGTGGCCGGTGACGGGCTCCAGCCAGTGCAGGAAGCGGTCGCCGATGCTGAAGAACCCGCCGGCGAAGACCGATCCGAAGGCCAGCACGATCATGGGGATCGTCATGACCTTGGGCGACTCGTGCGGGTGCGGCTCCGCGTGCTCGCCGTGGTGGGCGGGCTCCGCGCTCGGCGCCTGCGGGGAGCGGGTGGGTTGGTTCTTCCAACGCTCCTCTCCGAAGAACGTCATCAGCATCACGCGCGTCATGTAGTACGCGGTGATGGCGGCGCCGAGCAGGGCGCAAGCGCCGAGAATCCAGCCCTCGGTGCCGCCCTTGGCGAAGGCCGCCTCGATGATCTTGTCCTTGGAGAAGAAGCCGGACAGACCCGGGAAGCCGATGATGGCGAGGTAGCCGAGACCGAAGGTGACGAAGGTGACCGGCATGTACTTGCGCAGGCCGCCGTACTTGCGCATGTCGACCTCGTCGTTCATGCCGTGCATGACCGAGCCCGCGCCGAGGAACAACCCGGCCTTGAAGAAGCCGTGCGTCACCAGGTGCATGATCGCGAAGACGTAGCCGATGGGGCCGAGGCCCGCGGCCAGCACCATGTAGCCGATCTGCGACATGGTCGAGCCGGCCAGCGCCTTCTTGATGTCGTCCTTCGCACAACCGACGATCGCACCGAACAGGAGCGTGACGGCACCGACGACGGTGACGACCAGCTGCGCGTCGGGAGCCCCGTTGAAGATCGCGCCGGACCGGACGATCAGGTACACGCCCGCCGTCACCATCGTCGCCGCGTGGATGAGGGCCGAGACGGGGGTCGGGCCCTCCATCGCGTCCCCGAGCCAGGACTGCAGCGGCACCTGGGCGGACTTGCCGCAGGCGGCGAGCAGCAGCATCAGGGCGATGGCGGTGAGTTTGCCCTCCGAGGCGTCACCGGCGATGCCGGGCTCTCCCTCCGTCCCGAGCAACGGGCCGAACGCGAACGTCCCGAAGGTGGTGAACATCAGCATGATGGCGATCGACAGGCCCATGTCGCCGACGCGGTTGACCAGGAAGGCCTTCTTCGCGGCGGTGGCGGCACTGGGCTTGTGCTGCCAGAAGCCGATGAGCAGGTAGGACGCGAGACCCACGCCCTCCCAGCCGACGTACAGCAGCAGGTAGTTGTCGGCGAGGACGAGCAGCAGCATGGCCGCCAGGAACAGGTTCAGATAGCCGAAGAAGCGGCGGCGGCGCTCGTCGTGCTCCATGTACCCGACCGAGTACAGGTGGATCAGCGAGCCCACGCCCGTGATCAGCAGCACGAACGTCATCGACAGCTGGTCGAGGCGGAAGGCGACGTCCGCCTGGAAACCCTCGACCGGGATCCAGCTGAACAGGTGCTGGGTCAGCGTCCGCTGTTCGGCGTCCTTGCTCAGCAGGTCGCTGAAGAGGACGACACCGAACACGAAGGAGACGGCCGACAGGAGCGTGCCGATCCAGTGGCCGACGGCGTCGAGCCGGCGGCCGCCGACCAGAAGGACGGCCGCTCCGAGCAGGGGCGCCGCGATCAGCAGCGCAATCAGGTTCTCCACGATTCTTCCGACCCCTTACAGCTTCATCAGGCTGGCGTCGTCGACCGAGGCCGAGTGGCGGGAACGGAACAGCGACACGATGATCGCGAGTCCGACCACGACCTCCGCGGCGGCGACGACCATCGTGAAGAAGGCGATGATCTGGCCGTCGAGATTGCCGTGCATCCGGGAGAAGGTGACGAACGCGAGGTTGCAGGCGTTGAGCATGAGCTCGATGCACATGAAGACGACGATCGCGTTGCGCCTGATCAGCACGCCCGTAGCACCGATCGTGAACAACAGGGCAGCGAGATAGAGATAGTTGACGGGGTTCACTTCGACGCCTCCTCGGTCCGCTTCAGGTGCGGCGGTTCGATCGCGGCCCGCTCCAGGCGCTCCTCGGCGCGCTTTTCCAGGGCCTTGAGGTCGTTCAGCGCCTCGGTGGACACGTCCCGGATCTGACCGCGCTCGCGCAGCGTCTTGCTGACCGTGAGCTCCGACGGGGTGCCGTCGGGCAGCAGTCCCTGGACGTCGACGGCGTTGTGCCGCGCGTACACACCCGGCGCGGGCAGCGGCGGTACGTGCTTGCCCTCGCGGACGCGTTGTGCGGCCAGTTCCCGCTGGGTCCTGGGACGTTCGGTGCGCTCGCGGTGGGTCAGCACCATGGCGCCGACGGCGGCCGTGATGAGCAGGGCGCCGGTGATTTCGAAGGCGAAGACGTACTTGGTGAAGATGAGGGCCGCGAGACCCTCCACGTTGCCGTTCGCGTTCGCCTCGGCGAGACCGGTGAACTCCGTCAACGAGGCGTTGCCGATGCCGGCGATCAGCAGGATGCCGAAGCCGAGGCCACTGACGAGGGCCAGCCAGCGCTGGCCCTTGATGGTCTCCTTCAGGGAGTCCGCCGCGGTGACGCCGACGAGCATCACCACGAACAGGAACAGCATCATGATCGCGCCGGTGTAGACGACGACCTGCACGATGCCCAGGAAGTAGGCACCGTTGGCCAGGTAGAAGACCGCGAGGACGATCATGGTGCCGGCGAGACAGAGCGCGCTGTGCACGGCCTTCTTCATGAAGACGGTGCACAGGGCGCCGATCACCGCGACGGTGCCGAGCACCCAGAACTGGAAGGCCTCACCGGTCGAGGTGGAGTAGGCGGCGAGCTGCGCGCTCATCGGCCGACCACCTCCTCCGACGCCGGCTCGTCCGCACCGGACGTGGCGGCGGCCTCCTGCGGGGCCTCACCCCTGGAGACGGCCGGCTGCCGTTCCGTGCCCGGTGCCGCCTCCGTCACCAGGCCCCGGTAGTAGTCCTGCTCGTCCGTCCCCGGGTAGATCGCGTGGGGCGAGTCGACCATGCCGTCCTCGAGACCGGCGAGCAGCTGCTCCTTGGTGTAGATCAGGTTCGCGCGGCTGGAGTCGGCGAGCTCGAACTCGTTGGTCATCGTCAACGCGCGCGTGGGGCACGCCTCGATGCACAGGCCGCACAGGATGCAGCGCGCGTAGTTGATCTGGTACACGCGCCCGTACCGCTCGCCCGGCGAGTAGCGCTCCTCGTCGGTGTTGTCCGCGCCCTCGACGTAGATGGCGTCGGCGGGGCAGGCCCAGGCGCACAGCTCGCAGCCGACGCACTTCTCCAGGCCGTCCGGATGGCGGTTGAGCTGGTGCCGTCCGTGGAACCGGGGAGCTGTGGTCTTCTCCTGCTCCGGGTACTGCTCGGTCAGCCGCTTCTTGAACATGGCCTTGAAGGTCACGCCGAAGCCGGCCACGGGGTTCTGGAAACCGGGCGTCGTCTGCCCGGCCTCCTTGGGCTCCTCAGCCATCGGACGCCTCCTTTCCATCCATCGATCCGTCACTCACAGTGTCCGCCCCACCACTGACAACGAGCTCCCGTTCCTGACGTGAGCGGCGCCTGGGCACCGGTGGAAGCTCCTGGCCCGGCAGTGGCGGTACGGGGAACCCGCCCGCCATCGGGTCGAAGCCGACGGGCTCGGCGGGGGCCTGTGCGTCCTTCCCGCCGTTGCGGAACATGTCCACGACGAAGGAGAGCACCAGCAGGGCCAGGACACCGCCGCCGACGTAGAGGGCGATGTCGGTGAAGCCGTAGTTCTCGTTGCGCAGCGTCCGTACGGTCGCGACGAGCATCAGCCACGTCACCGAGACCGGGATCAGGACCTTCCAGCCGAGCTTCATCAGCTGGTCGTAGCGGACGCGGGGAAGCGTGCCGCGCAGCCAGATGAAGAAGAACAGCAGCAGCTGCACCTTGACGACGAACCAGAGCATCGGCCACCAGCCGTGGTTCGCACCCTCCCAGAAGGTGCTGATCGGCCAGGGGGCCCGCCAGCCGCCGAGGAAGAGCGTGGTCGACACCGCGGAGACCGTCACCATGTTCACGTACTCGGCGAGCATGAACAGCGCGAACTTGATCGACGAGTACTCGGTGTTGAAGCCGCCGACCAGGTCGCCCTCGGACTCCGGCATGTCGAAGGGAGCGCGGTTGGTCTCGCCGACCATCGTGATGACGTAGAGGATGAAGGAGACCGGCAAAAGCAGGATGTACCAGCGGTCCTGCTGCTGCGCGACGATGGTCGACGTCGACATCGACCCCGAGTAGAGGAACACCGAGGCGAACGAGGCGCCCATGGCGATCTCGTAGGAGATCATCTGCGCGCAGGACCGCAGACCGCCGAGCAGCGGATAGGTGGAACCGGAGCTCCACCCCGCCAGCACGATGCCGTAGATGCCGACCGAGGCCACCGCCAGGATGTAGAGCATCGCGATCGGCAGGTCGGTCAGCTGCATCGTGGTGCGCTGACCGAAGATCGAGATCTCGTTGTCGGCGGGCCCGAAGGGGATCACCGCGATCGCCATGAAGGCCGGGATGGCCGCGACGATCGGCGCGAGGACGTACACCACCTTGTCCGCGCGCTTGACGATGAGGTCTTCCTTCAGCATCAGCTTCACGCCGTCGGCGAGCGACTGGAGCATGCCCCAGGGGCCGTGCCGGTTGGGACCGATGCGCAGCTGCATCCAGGCGACGACCTTGCGTTCCCAGACGATGGAGAACAGCACGGTCACCATCAGGAAGGCGAAGCAGAAGACGGCCTTGACGACGACCAGCCACCAGGGGTCGTGGCCGAACATCGAGAGGTCTTCAGCGGCGAGGTACGGGCTCATGCCTCCACCTCCTTGGGGGCGTCGGCGGCGAGCGTCGCCGGGCCGATACGGACGAGGGTGCCGGGCGTGGCCCCGGAGTCGGATGCGACGCCCCTGCCGGTGGAGTTCAGCGGGAGCCAGACCACCCGGTCGGGCATCTCGGTGATCATCAGCGGGAGTTCGACCACCCCGGCGGGCCCGGTCACGGCGAGTACGTCGCCGTCCTTGACGCCCGCCTCGGCGGCTGTGGCCGCCGACACGCGCGCGTGTGCGGCGTGCCGGGTCCCGGCGAGCGCCTCGTCGCCCTGCTGGAGGACACCCTGGTCGAGCAGCAGCCGGTGCCCGGCCAGGACAGCCTCCCCGGCGGCGGGTCGCGGCAACTGTGCCCCGGTCTGCCGGGGTTCGGTGGCCCGGGAGCCGTCCCAGGCGCCGAGTCGGTCGAGCTCCGCGCGCGCCGTGCGCAGGTCCGGCAGGCCGAGGTGGACGTCCATGGCGTCGGCCAGCATCTGAAGCACGCGCGCGTCGGCGGGAGCCGGGCGGCGTGTCATCTGGTCGGGCTTCAGTGCCGCCTCGAAGACGCGGACCCGGCCTTCCCAGTTGAGGAAGGCGCCCGCCTTCTCGGCGACCGCGGCCACCGGGAGGACGACGTCGGCGTGCTCGGTGACCTCGCCGGGTCGCATCTCCAGCGACACCACGAAGCCGGCCTCGGCGAGCGCCGCACGCGCGCGTGCCGGGTCGGGCAGGTCCGCGACCTCGACGCCCGCGACGAGCAGCGCCTGGAGTTCGCCGGATACGACGGCCTCGACGATCTGCCCGGTGTCCCGGCCGTAGCGGTGCGGAAGTTCGGCCAGGCCCCAGACCGCGGCGACCTCGTCACGCGCGCGTGGGTCGGTGGCCGGACGGCCGCCCGGCAGCAGCGAAGGCAGCGCGCCCGCCTCGATCGCGCCCCGCTCCCCCGCCCGGCGTGGGATCCACACCAGGCGGGCGCCGGTCGCCGAGGCGGCCCGCACGGCGGCGGTGAGACCACCGGCCACACCGGCCAGTCGCTCGCCGACGACGATCACCGCGCCCTCTGCCCGCAGCGCCTCGGCCGCCCTGGCGCCCGCGTCCTCCAGACCGACACCGCCCGCGAGCGCGTCCAGCCACTCCGTCTCGGTGCCCGGAGCGGCCGAAAGCAGCGTGCCGCCCGCCTTCTCCAGACCCCGCGTGACATGCGTGGCCAGCGAGAACACCCGCTGCCCGTGCTTGCGCCAGGCCTTGCGCAGCCGCAGGAAGACGCCGGGCGCCTCCTCCTCCGACTCGAACCCGACCAGCAGGACGGCGGGCGCCTTCTCCAGGAAGGTGTACGTGACGCCCGTACCTGCCCCGGACTCCGTCCGGGAGCCGCCGCGCCCTAGGTCCAGGCCGCGACCGGCGACGTGTGCGGCCAGGAAGTCGGCTTCCTCGCTGCTGTGCACGCGCGCGCGGAAGTCGATGTCATTGGTGTCGAGCGCCACGCGCGTGAACTTGCTGTACGCGTAGGCGTCCTCGATGGTGAGGCGGCCGCCGGTCAGGACGCCGGTCCTGCCACGCGAGGCCAGCAGGCCCTGGGCCGCGATCTGCAGCGCGTCCGGCCAGGAAGCCGGTACGAGGTCACCCTCGGCGTCGCGCACCAGAGGCGTTTCGAGCCGGTCCCGCTGCTGCGCGTACCGGAACGCGAACCGCCCCTTGTCGCAGATCCACTCCTCGTTGACCTCGGGATCGTTGGCGGCCAGTCGCCGCATGACCTTGCCGCGCCGGTGGTCGGTGCGCGTGGCGCAGCCGCCGGAGCAGTGCTCGCAGACCGAGGGCGAGGAGACCAGGTCGAAGGGCCGGGAGCGGAACCGGTACGCCGCCGAGGTCAGCGCGCCGACCGGGCAGATCTGGATGGTGTTGCCGGAGAAGTACGACTCGAAGGGGTCGCCCTCACCGGTACCGACCTGCTGGAGCGCCCCCCGCTCGATCAGTTCGATCATCGGGTCGCCCGCCACCTGGTTGGAGAACCGGGTGCAGCGGGCGCACAGCACACACCGCTCGCGGTCGAGCAGCACCTGCGTGGAGATGGGGAGGGGCTTCTCGTACGTCCGCTTCCTGCCCTCGAAGCGCGACTCGGCCTGGCCGTGCGACATGGCCTGGTTCTGAAGGGGACACTCGCCGCCCTTGTCGCAGACCGGGCAGTCCAGCGGGTGGTTGATGAGGAGCAGCTCCATCACACCGTGCTGCGCCTTCTCGGCGACCGGTGAGGTGAGGTGGGTCTTCACCACCATGCCGTCCGTACACGTGATCGTGCAGGACGCCATGGGCTTGCGCTGGCCCTCCACCTCGACGATGCACTGGCGGCACGCGCCGACCGGGTCGAGGAGGGGATGGTCGCAGAAGCGGGGGATCTCGATGCCGAGTTGCTCGGCGGCCCGGATGACCAGGGTGCCCTTGGGCACGCTGATCTCGGCGCCGTCGATCGTCAGCGTGACGAGATCTTCCGGCGGGACCGCCGCCTCGCCGCCTCCGGAGGGAGCGCTGGTGGTCACCGTCATGCGTTCACCTCCGTGTGCTTGTCCGCCCAGGCCGTCGACTTGGCCGGGTCGAAGGGGCAGCCGCGGCCCGTGATGTGCTCCTCGTACTCCTCGCGGAAGTACTTGAGCGAGGAGAAGATCGGCGAGGCGGCGCCGTCGCCGAGGGCGCAGAAGGACTTGCCGTTGATGTTGTCGGCGATGTCGTTGAGTTTGTCGAGGTCGGAGAGGGCTCCCTTGCCGGCCTCGATGTCCCGCAGCAACTGCACGAGCCAGTAGGTGCCTTCACGGCACGGGGTGCACTTGCCGCAGGACTCGTGTGCGTAGAACTCGGTCCAGCGGGTCACGGCTCGCACGACGCAGGTCGTCTCGTCGAAACACTGGAGAGCTTTTGTGCCGAGCATGGAACCCGCGGCACCCACTCCTTCGTAGTCAAGAGGGACGTCGAGGTGCTCTTCGGTGAACATCGGCGTCGAGGAGCCGCCCGGCGTCCAGAACTTGAGCCGGTGCCCGGGTCGCATGCCGCCGCTCATCTCCAGGAGCTGGCGGAGGGTGATGCCGAGCGGGGCCTCGTACTGGCCGGGGGAGGCGACATGCCCGCTGAGCGAGTAGAGCGTGAAGCCCGGGGACTTCTCGCTTCCCATCGACCTGAACCATTCTTTGCCGTTTTGCAGAATCGCGGGAACCGACGCGATCGACTCGACGTTATTCACCACAGTCGGGCATGCATAGAGGCCCGCGACAGCAGGGAAAGGAGGGCGCAGCCGCGGTTGACCACGGCGGCCTTCGAGCGAGTCGAGCAGTGCGGTCTCCTCACCGCAGATGTACGCGCCGGCGCCGGCGTGCACGGTGAGTTCGAGGTCGAGTCCGCTGCCCAGGATGTTCTCGCCGAGGTAACCCGCCGCGTAGGCCTCGCGCACGGCCTCGTGCAACCGCCGCAGAACGGGGACGACTTCACCACGCAGATAGATGAAGGCATGAGACGACCGGATGGCGTAGCACGCGATCACGATGCCCTCGATGAGGCTGTGCGGGTTCGCGAAGAGGAGCGGGATGTCCTTACAGGTCCCGGGCTCCGATTCGTCGGCGTTGACAACTAGATAGTGCGGCTTTCCATCACCCTGGGGAATGAACTGCCATTTCATTCCCGTCGGGAATCCCGCGCCGCCTCGTCCTCGCAGACCGGAGTCCTTGACGTATGCGATCAGGTCGTCCGGCGACATGGCGAGCGCCTTGCGGAGGCCCTCGTACCCTTCGTGCCTTCGGTAGACGTCCAGGCTCCAGGACCGGTCCTCGTCCCAGAAGGCCGACAGCACGGGTGCGAGCAGCTTCTCCGGGCTGCTGCCCTTCAACTCGGGTGCCAAGGTCATCACTCCCCCTCCTCGGCGGTAGGCCCTGCCGGGTGGGCCGGGTCGGAGGCCGACGTCTCCTGCGGCGCGTCGTGCGAACTCAGGTGCTCGGTGGGCGACGGCTCGTGCGGTGTCGCGTCGCTCGGCGCCCTGTCCTGCGGCTCGTCGTGCGGCCCGCCGTCCCGCGGATGGACCACGCGCGCGGGTGCGGTCTCTCCCCTTGCCAGGCGAAGACCCACCAGCGACGCAGGTCCCGCACTGCCGCCTGCCTCGACGGCTCCGTCGCGCTCGTCGGGGAAGCCCGCCAGGATCCGGGCGGTCTCCTTGAAGGTGCACAGCGGCGCACCGCGCGTCGGCGACACGGTGCGACCGATCCGCAGGTCGTCCACCAGGCGCTTCGCGCTCTGCACGGTCTGGTTGTCGAAGAACTCCCAGTTGACCATCACGACTGGCGCGAAGTCACAGGCAGCGTTGCACTCGATGTGCTCCAGGGTGATCTTGCCGTCGCCGGTGGTCTCGCCGTTGCCGACGCCCAGGTACTCCTGGAGCTCCTCGAAGATCGCGTCGCCGCCCATCACCGCGCACAGCGTGTTGGTGCAGACACCCACCTGGTAGTCACCGCTGGGGCGGCGCCGGTACATGGTGTAGAAGGTGGCGACCGCGGTGACCTCCGCCGTGGTCAGTTCCAGCACGTCCGCGCAGAACCGCATCCCGGTACGCGTGACGTGTCCCTCCTCCGACTGCACGAGATGCAGCAACGGCAGGAGCGCGGACCGGGAGTCGGGATAGCGGGCGATAATCTCGCGCGCGTCCGATTCCAGCCGGGCCCGGACGTCGTCCGGGTAGGCGGGCGCGGGCAGTTCGGGCATGCCCAGGCTGACGCCCCGCTCGGAAGAAGAGGTGGTCACCGGTCGACGCCTCCCATCACGGGGTCGATGGATGCGACGGCGACGATGACGTCGGCGACCTGGCCGCCCTCGCACATCGCCGCCATGGCCTGCAGATTGGTGAAGGACGGGTCCCGGAAGTGGACCCGGTAGGGCCGGGTGCCTCCGTCGGAAACGGCGTGCACCCCGAGTTCGCCCTTGGGTGACTCGACGGCCGCGTACGCCTGTCCCGGCGGCACGCGGAAGCCCTCGGTCACCAGCTTGAAGTGGTGGATCAGGGCCTCCATGGAGGTGCCCATGATCTTCTTGATGTGGTCGAGGGAGTTACCGAGTCCGTCGGGGCCCAGGGCGAGCTGGGCGGGCCAGGCGATCTTGCGGTCGGCCACCATGACGGGACCGGGCTGCAGCCGGTCCAGGCACTGCTCGACGATCCGGAGCGACTGGCGCATCTCCTCCAGGCGGACCAGGAAGCGGCCGTAGGAGTCGCAGGAGTCCGCGGTCGGGACCTCGAAGTCGTACGTCTCGTAGTCGCAGTACGGCTGCGCCTTGCGCAGGTCGTGCGGGAGGCCGGTGGACCGCAGGATGGGGCCGGTGGCGCCGAGGGCCATGCAGCCGGCCAGGTCGAGATGGCCGACGTCCTGCATACGGGCCTTGAAGATGGGGTTCCCGGTGGCGAGCTTGTCGTACTCGGGGAGGTTCTTCTTCATCTTCTTCACGAACTCGCGGATCTGGTCCACCGCGCCGGGCGGCAGGTCCTGGGCGAGTCCGCCGGGGCGGATGTACGCGTGGTTCATCCGCAGGCCCGTGATGAGCTCGTAGATATCGAGAATCATTTCACGATCACGGAATCCGTAGATCATGATCGTGGTGGCGCCGAGTTCCATGCCGCCGGTGGCGATGCACACCAGGTGGGAGGACATCCGGTTCAGCTCCATCAGGAGCACCCGGATGATCTTGGCCCGCTCGGTGATCTGGTCCTCGATACCGAGGAGCTTCTCGACGGCGAGACAGTAGGCGGTCTCGTTGAAGAAGGACGTCAGGTAGTCCATGCGCGTCACGAACGTGGTGCCCTGCGTCCACGTGCGGTACTCGAGGTTCTTCTCGATACCGGTGTGGAGGTAGCCGATGCCGCAGCGGGCCTCGGTGACCGTCTCGCCCTCGATCTCCAGGATCAGACGGAGCACCCCGTGGGTGGAGGGGTGCTGGGGGCCCATGTTGACGATGATGCGCTCGTCGTCGGCGCGGGTCGCGGACTGGACGACCTCGTCCCAGTCGCCACCGGTGACCGTATATACGGTGCCCTCGGTGGTCTCACGGGCGGATGCTGACTGCGTGCTCATGAGTACGACCTCCGCTGGTCCGGAGCCGGGATCTGGGCGCCCTTGTATTCGACGGGGATGCCGCCGAGGGGGTAGTCCTTGCGCTGCGGATGGCCCTGCCAGTCGTCCGGCATCATGATCCGCGTCAGTGCCGGATGGCCGTCGAAGACGATCCCGAAGAAGTCGTAGGTCTCGCGTTCGTGCCAGTCGTTCGTCGGATACACGGAGACCAGGGACGGGATGTGCGGGTCGGCGTCCGGGGCGCTGACCTCCAGGCGGATCAGCCGGTTGTGGGTGATCGAGCGCAGGTGGTAGACGGCGTGCAGCTCGCGGCCCGTGTCGTTCGGGTAGTGCACGGCGCTGACGCCGGTGCAGAGCTCGAAGCGCAGGGCCGGGTCGTCGCGCAGGGTGCGGGCGACCCGGAGCAGGTGCTCGCGCTCGATGTGGAACGTGAGCTCGTCGCGGTCGACGACCGTCTTCTCGATCGCGTTCGCGGGGAGCAGGCCCTGCTCCTCCAGCGCGCCCTCGAGTTCGTCGGCGACCTCGTCGAACCAGCCGCCGTAGGGCCGGCTCGCCGCTCCGGGGAGCCGGACGGAGCGGACCAGGCCGCCGTACCCGGAGGTGTCGCCGCCGTTGTCGGCGCCGAACATGCCGCGTTGGACGCGGACCTCCTCGCCGCCCTGGCCACGCTGGCCGGGCAGGTTGGAGGCGGAGAGATCCTTCTCGGGATTCACCCCGTTCGAGGACCCGTTCGCACCGTGGGTGCCGTTCGCGTCGCTCACCGCAGCAGCCCCTTCATCTCGATCATGGGCAGGGCCTTGAGCGCCGCTTCCTCCGCCTCGCGGGCCGCCTCCTCGGCGTTCACGCCGAGCTTGGTGTTCTGGATCTTGTGATGGAGCTTGAGGATCGCGTCCATCAGCATCTCGGGGCGAGGCGGGCAGCCCGGGAGATAGATGTCGACGGGCACGATGTGGTCGACGCCCTGGACGATCGCGTAGTTGTTGAACATGCCGCCGGAGGAGGCGCACACGCCCATGGAGATGACCCACTTGGGGTTCGGCATCTGGTCGTAGACCTGGCGGAGCACCGGCGCCATCTTCTGGCTCACCCGGCCCGCGACGATCATCAGGTCGGCCTGGCGGGGCGAACCCCGGAACACCTCCATACCGAAGCGCGCCAGGTCGTAGCGGCCGGCGCCGGTGGTCATCATCTCGATGGCACAGCAGGCGAGGCCGAACGTGGCGGGGAAGACGGACGCCTTGCGCACCCAGCCCGCGGCCTGCTCGACGGTGGTCAGCAGGAAACCGCTCGGCAGTTTTTCTTCGAGTCCCATGACTAAAGGCCCCTCAGTCCCATTCCAGGCCGCCGCGCCGCCACACGTACGCGTACGCCACGAAGACGGTGAGCACGAAGAGCAACATCTCCACGAGCCCGAAGACACCCAGGGCGTCGAAGGTGACGGCCCAGGGGTAGAGGAAGACGATCTCGATGTCGAAGACGATGAAGAGCATCGCCGTCAGGTAGTACTTGATGGGGAAGCGCCCGCCGCCGGCCGGCGTGGGGGTCGGCTCGATACCGCACTCGTAGGCCTCGAGCTTGGCGCGGTTGTACCGCTTCGGCCCGATCAGCGTGGCCATGACCACGGAGAAGATCGCAAAGCCTGCCCCGAGGGCTCCCAGTACGAGGATGGGCGCATACGCGTTCACCGCTCCTCGCTCCTCTCAGTCGGCACTGACTGCTGGCGATGACGTGGACTCGCCGCCCCGCAGATCACGTGGACCCCGCCCGTCCCGGCGAAGATCGCGAACATGTGAAGCAGGTCACAAGCCCAACTGCCTGGCATCCTATGCCCGCCGCTCTGTGATCTGCGACACGGGGTATTACACAAGCTTTGTGATCTCCACCACCTGACGAAGGATCATGAAGTCATATCGACAGTGATCTTCATACGCGAAGCGTCAGAGTGATCACAAGAAGTGACATTTACGCTCGTCACCGCAGGAAACGCGGGTCGTCTCCATATCAAGAGGCTTCCCTTGCATGCAAATTGGTGATGGACGCCGGGCCCTGATAGTGGCGCGCATTCACACATCAGAGGGAGACGGTGGCGGGATGTGGACGCGTGCTCGCGTTCACGAGCGGAAGCGACCGCACCGGGCGCGCGAGACGCGACGGCTCGGGTGGCCGTTCCGTGACCTCCGCCACATCGCGAGAGGCGCCCAAGAAGAGGGCTTGGCCAACCGTCTTAACCGGTGGTAGGTGGCGGGCAATCCGGGCGTAACGACGAAAGCCCATGATCACAGGCCTGATCACCCGCGTCCGCAATGTCCGTTACGGCGTCAATAAAGAACCCAGGGCAGGGAATTTGGGGCGCCCATTGAACAACTGTGGCGCACCACACGTTTCTTGAAGGTATGGAGGAGCCCCTGATACCGGTTGTACCCATGTCCCTCACCGCTCACATACGCAGCCACCGGAAACCCCGCCGCAGCGCGTCGACGATCGCGATGCGGGCCGGAGTCGCCAGTGGTGTCCTCGGCACGCTGGCCGTCGCCACAGCAGCTGGCTCGGCCAACGCCGCCGAGCCGGTGACGCAGACGCTCGAACTGCCCGTGCTCACCGGCGACCTGGCCGCCCAGGTCGCGCAGTCCGCTCAGGCCACGCAGCAGGCCGCGGCGAACTACCAGCTTCAGGCCGAGCGTGACGCGGCCGCCTCGGCCGCCGCCAAGGAGGCCAAGAAGGACCTCGCCCACGCCAAGGCCGAGGCGAAGAAGAAGTCCGAGGCCGCCCGCAAGGCCGCCGCCGAGCGGGCCACGCGTGCCGCCGAGCGGACCACGCTCTCCACGACGGCGAGCACTGACAGCACCAGCTACGCCAGCACGAGCAGCTCCACGGCGACCGGTTCGGCCGCGGCCGTCATCGCCTTCGTGAAGGCACAGATCGGCGACGCCTACGTCTCCGGCGGCACCGGCCCCAACTCGTGGGACTGCTCGGGTCTCATGCAGACCGCCTTCAAGCAGGTCGGCATCGACCTGCCGCGCGTCTCGCAGGACCAGTCGACCGCCGGCACCCAGGTGTCGCTGGACAACCTGCAGCCGGGCGACATCCTGTACTGGGGCAGCGCGGGCAGCGCCTACCACGTGGCGGTGTACGTCGGCGACGGCATGTTCGTCGGCGCGCAGAACCCGTCCACCGGTGTGGCCGAGAAGCCGCTGTCGTACGACCCGCCGACCGGCGCGGTACGGGTGCTCTGACACCCCTCTGGTGCCCTCTGAGGGCACCTCACGCACGCAAGGGCCGCAGCCGCTCGGGGGCAGCGGCCCTTCGGGCTCTTCTCGAGCGCCCGGGTGCCAGGGACTCTCCTGGGACGCTTGTGTGCGAGTCGCGGAACTCCGCGGCCCGCACACGAGTTGAAGGAGAGAGCGCCATGCCAAGCGTGTTCGTCCAGGGGCGGCCCGTCGCCTCGTACCCCCCGCTCGCGCCCGAGGCCCGGCGCGGCTCGGTTCGGCGTGTCACCGAGGTCGGTGAAGCGGTGCTGCACAAGCCCTGCCGGGACGTCACCGAGTTCGGCCCGGATCTGGCCGCGCTCATCGACGACATGTTCCTCACCATGTACGTCGCCGAAGGAGCCGGCCTGGCGGCCAACCAGGTCGGTGTCGACCTGCGGCTGTTCGTCTACGACTGCCGGGACGACGAAGGTGCCCGACATGTCGGACACCTTGTCAATCCGGTGCTGGACGGACTCGAGCCGGCCGGGCGACGTCTGCTCGACGAGGGCGAGGGATGTCTGTCGGTGCCGGGCGCCGTCATGGACGTACCGCGACCGGACCGGGCCGTGGTGCGCGGGTACGACCGGGAGGGGCGCCCGCTCGTCGTCGAGGGGCGGGGGTACTTCGCGAGGTGCCTGGAGCACGAGAGCGACCATCTGAACGGCCGGGTCTACCTGGACCGGCTCCCCACGAGGGCGAGGAAGCAGGCGCTTCGGCAGGTGGCGGACCGGCGGGAGGAGGTCCTCGCGCGCCGGGCCGCCAGACAGGAGGCGCTCACCTCCTGACGCTCAGGCCTTGGGCGCCACCTTGCTCAGGCCGTTGATGATGCGGTCCATCGCGTCGCCGCCCGTGGGATCCGTGAGGTTCGCGAGCATCTTCAGGGTGAACTTCATCAGCAAGGGGTGGGTCAGGCCGCGCTGGGCCGCGATCTTCATGACCTTCGGGTTGCCGATCAGCTTCACGAAGGCGCGGCCCAGCGTGTAGTAGCCGCCGTAGGTGTCCGCGAGGACCCTCGGGTAACGCTGGAGGGCCAGTTCACGCTGTCCGGGGGTGGCGCGGGCATGGGCCTGGACGATGACGTCGGCGGCGATCTGCCCGGACTCCATGGCGTAGGCGATGCCCTCGCCGTTGAAGGGGTTCACCAGGCCGCCGGCGTCGCCGACCAGCAGCAGGCCCTTGGTGTAGTGGGGCTTGCGGTTGAAGGCCATGGGGAGGGCGGCGCCACGGATCGGGCCGGTCATGTTTTCGGGGGTGTAACCCCAGTCCTCCGGCATGGACGCGCACCAGGCCTTGAGGACCTCGCGCCAGTCGAGCTCCTTGAAGGAGTCGGAGGTGTTCAGCACGCCCAGGCCGACGTTCGACGTCCCGTCGCCCATGCCGAAGATCCAGCCGTAGCCGGGCAGCAGACGGTCCTCGCCCGGGCCCCGGCGGTCCCACAGTTCCAGCCACGACTCCAGGTAGTCGTCCTCGTGGCGCGGCGAGGTGAAGTAGGTGCGGACCGCGACGCCCATCGGACGGTCCTCGCGGCGGTACAGGCCCATCGCCAGCGAGAGGCGGCTGGAGTTGCCGTCGGCGGCCACCACGAGCGGAGCACGGAAGGTCACTTCGCGCTTCTCCTCGCCCAGCTTGGCGTGCACGCCGATGATGTGGCCGGTGCGGTCGTCCATGACCGGGGCGCCGACGTTGCAGCGCTCGTACAGGCGGGCGCCCGCCTTCTGGGCCTGGCGGGCGAGCTGCTCGTCGAAGTCGTCCCGCTTGCGGACGAGTCCGTAGTCGGGGAAGGAGGCGAGATCCGGCCAGTCGAGCTGGAGGCGGACGCCGCCGCCGATGATGCGCAGGCCCTTGTTGCGCAGCCAGCCGGCCTCCTCGGAGATGTCGATGCCCATGGCCACGAGCTGCTTGGTGGCTCGTGGGGTGAGGCCGTCGCCGCACACCTTCTCGCGCGGGAACTCGGTCTTCTCCAGGAGGAGTACGTCGAGTCCGGCCTTGGCGAGGTAGTACGCGGTCGTGGAGCCGCTCGGCCCCGCGCCGACGACGATCACATCGGCGGTGTTTTCGGAGAGGGGCTCGTTCACGACGGTCACGGCGGGATCTCCCCAAGTTCGGAATCTTCGTGCCGACCGGCACTGGACATGGGCAGTCTATTCAGCAGAATTGATCACCCGGCTGAAGGGCTGCCCCGTGAACCGAGCTCTCCCCGTAGTACGGCTGCGTGTCCCCACGGACGAGGACGCGGTCACCTGGCACCGGGTCTTCGACGACCCGGACGTGATGGAGTTCCACGGCGGACGGTCCGCGGAGCTGTCCGCCTACGAGGAACTCACCGCCCGGCAGCGCCGGCACGACGCGGAGCGCGGTTTCTGTCTGTGGACGATGCTGGACCGCGACGACCGGGTCATCGGGTTCACGGGCGCCCAGCCGTGGCCTCAGGAGTGGGGTCCCAAGGGCGAGATCGAGATCGGGTGGCGGCTCGGCCGGGAGCACTGGGGGCAGGGTTATGTGACGGCGGCCGCGCAGATGACGCTGGAGCGGGTGCGGGCCGCCGGGGTGCCCGGGGTGGTGGCCATGGTCGACGCGCGCAACGCACGGTCCATCGCCGTCACGGAGCGGCTGGGCATGCGGCTCGCGGAGGTCTTCACGACACCGGAGCCGAAGCGGGAGGGGCGCTGCTACCGCCTCGCGTGGTGAGCGCAGTTGCCGGGCCGGTGCTTCGGCACGGTGACCGCGGCCGCCCAGCGCGGCTGGCGGGCCGGTGCTTCGGTGAGCGCGGCTGCCGGGCCGGTGCACGCCCGGTGAGCGCGGCTGCCAGCCGGTGCGCACGCGGTGACCGCGGCTGGCGGGCCGGTGCTCGCACGGTGAGCGCGGCTGGCGGGCCGGTGCTCGCACGGTGACCGTGGACAGTGCTCTGGCGGGGTGACCGCGGCTGCCGGAAGTGCCTTGCGTGGGACCTGCCGTCACTCGACCACTCCGTGACCTTCCGTAGCCGTTGGCTACAGAAAGACACCGTGCGCTTCCGGACGGCGCCCCGGGCGGCTGCCCTTCCAGTACCGCTGGGGGTGGCATCTGTGTTCATACCACCCAAAACACCCGAAGTGCGTGTGCCGAGGTGCCGCGAGGCACCGTGGTCACCGTGTGGTTCGACTTCGGCGAGGGGGAAGGCGGCGGGGGCGCGGGCGCGGGCGAGCTGGACCGGCCCGGGCATCCCTTCGAGGCGATCACCAGGTGATCACCAGGTGACAGTGGCAGCGACGGTGCGGGTCGCGGTCACGGTCACGATTCCTGTGGCCCGTGACCCGTGACCCGTGGCCCGTGACCCGTGGCCCGTGACGCGGCCGGAACCGGTCGTACCGCGCCTCAGGCCTTCTTGAAGCCCCGGTGCAGGGTCACCACGCCGCCCGTCAGGTTGCGCCAGGCGACCTTCGACCAGCCGGCCTTGCGCAGGTGCTCGGCGAGTGCGGGCTGGTCGGGCCAGGCGCGGATGGACTCGGCGAGGTAGACGTAGGCGTCCGGGTTCGAGGAGACCGCGCGGGCGACCGGGGGCAGGGCGCGCATCAGGTACTCGGTGTAGACGGTCCGGAAGGGCGCCCAGGTCGGGTGCGAGAACTCGCAGATCACCACGCGTCCGCCGGGCCGGGTCACCCGGTACATCTCGCGCAGCCCGGCGTCGAAGTCCTGCACGTTGCGCAGGCCGAAGGAGATGGTGACGGCGTCGAACACGTCGTCCTTGAAGGGCAGCCTGGTGGCGTCCCCGGCCGTGAACGGCAGCCAGCCGTGGTTCTTCTTCCCGACCTGGAGCATGCCGAGGGAGAAGTCGCAGGGGACGACGTAGGCGCCGGTCTGCGCGAAGGGAAGGGAGGACGTCGCCGTGCCCGCGGCGAGGTCCAGGACCTTCTGGGCGGGGCGGGCGTCGACCGCCCTGGCGACCTCCTTGCGCCACCTCCGGTCCTGTCCGAGCGACAGGACGTCGTTGGTCAGGTCGTACCGTTCCGCCACGCGGTCGAACATCGAGGCGACTTCGTGGGGCTGCTTGTTCAGGGAAGCACGGGTCACCCGCCCATTGTGGCAGCCCCGCCCTCACCGGCTCACGGCAGGAGCCTCGGCCTCTTCCGTGCCGCGACGTCCTCGACCCACCCGCAGAGCAGCACGAACAGCGCGATCAGCAGCCAGCCCACCCCGAACATGAACCACTGGCTCTCCAGCGGCAGGTAGGTCTCGAACGCGGGGATGTCCCAGAATCGGTCGATCAGCGGTACGGCCAGGATCAGGGCGATCTCGTGCCAGAGGTAGATCGTCACCGCGCGCGCGTTGAAGACGGTGACGATCCGGTTCGTGCGCCGGAAGCGGGTCAGCCAGGCGAAGTCGATCCCGAAGTACGCCTTCGCCCACATCAGCAGCATGACGAAGCCCGCCGACCAGAAGGCCTGCGCTAGGGGGTCCTCGTCCAGGTCGTAGGTGCCGAACTCGGCCTGGTGCGTGAAGGCGTACCAGCCGCCGAACCCGATCGCCACGAGCGACACCACGACCACCAGGGCCGGCTTCATCCGCTGGAGGACGCCGTCGCGGTGCGCGAAGCCGAGCATCCAGCAGAAGAGGTACGTCGACAGGTCCCACATCGCGGTGCCGACGCGGTTGTCCGGGCCCGCCCAGACGAAGGTCAGCACCAGGATCGGCGCGAGGGAGAGCGCCAGCACGGGAACCGGGGCGAGCCGGAACAGCCGGAGCAGGAGCGGGGAGAGCAGCACGAACCACAGATAGGTCCGCAGGTACCAGAGGATCTCCCAGGCCTGCTGGCCCCAGGCGTTGCCCGGCGGGTCGCCCAGCGGCACGACCCAGTAGACGATCTCCCAGCCCGGTATCCAGTCATGGATCAGCATCGCCAGGACGACGAAGACGCCCCAGAACCAGAAGGGGGGAAGAAGCCGGCGGAGGCGGCTCTTCACCACCTTCAGCGCCGGACGCTCCAGGGACTTCGCCATCAGGGTGCCGGCCAGGCCGAACATGATCCCCATGGAGGGGAAGACCATGCCCGCCCAGGCCCAGCCGAAGGTGTGGTACGCGACGACGCGGATGAGCGCGAGGGCTCGGAGCGTGTCGAAGTAGCGGTCCCGCTGGGGGGCGGCCGGCCTGGAGGAGGACGGGGGTCCCTCCGTCACACCCTCGGTGACGGACGCCTGGGCCTCCGGCTCCTGAGCGGGTTCCAGCCCCTGGGCCGAGTCCTGCACCGGAACCGGGTCCGGAACCGGGGCCGTGTCAGGGGCCGGGCCGGTGTCCGGGTCCACCACGGGCAGGGGCGCCGTCTGGTCGACGACACCGCCCTGCCCGTATGCGGTGAACTCCGCGTGCTGCGCGTACTCCTGCGCATACGGCTGCTGCGCATGGGGCTGCTGCACGTACTGCTGTGGATACGGCTGCTGTGGATACGGCTGTTGCGGGTACTGCTGCGGCTGTTGCCCGTACCCGTCGGACCCGTACCCGTCAGACCCGTACGGGTACGACGACGGCTGCCCGTACCCCTGGCCCTGCCCCTGCACCTGGCCCTGTCCGTACCCCTCGCCCTGCCCGGGTCCCTGCTGCTCCCAGCTCATCAGCCCACCCCGGCCGGGGTGCCGACCTCGCCGGTGCGCTTCAGTTTCTGCCAGCGCAGGCGGCCGCCGGTGAGAGCGGTGATGCAGGAGTGGATGAGGACGAGGTACATCATCTGGCGGTAGGCCAGCTGCTGGAGCGGCATCATCAGCAGATAGCGGTACTTCTCGCGGTCCAGGCGGAAGGCGTAGGCCGCGCAGCCCAGCTGGACGCCGAGTACCGCCAGCCAGGCCAGCAGGGCCGCCTGGAAGTCGACGAAGATCATCGAGTAGACGGTGAACACGTCGATGAGCGGGGCGAAGACCGGCGTGATGATCTGGAAGAGGACCACGAGCGGCATGCCCACACGGCCGAAGCGACCCGAAGGGCCCCTGTCCGTGAGGGACTTGCGGTGCTTCCACAGCGCCTGCATGGTGCCGTAGGACCAGCGGTAGCGCTGGGACCACAGCTGCTTCAGGGAGCCGGGTGCCTCGGTCCAGGCCTTGGCGTGCTCCTGATAGACGACCTGCCAGCCCGCGCGGTGCATGGCGATGGTGATGTCGGTGTCCTCGGCGAGGGTGTCCTCGCTCATCCCGCCGACCTCGAGCACGGCATCGCGGCGGAACGCGCCGATCGCGCCCGGGATGGTCGGCATGCAGCGCAGCAGGTCGTACATGCGGCGGTCGAGGTTGAAGCCCATCACGTACTCGATGTGCTGCCAGGCGCCGATGATCGTGTCGCGGTTGCCGACCTTGGCGTTGCCCGCGACCGCGCCGACGTCGGCGTCGGCGAAGGGCTGCACGAGCTGGTGCACGGCGTCGGGCTCGAAGACCGTGTCGCCGTCCATCATCACGACGATGTCGTAACTGGCGCTGCGGACACCGTTGTTGAGGGCGGCCGGCTTGCCCGCGTTGTCCTGCCGGATGACGCGGACGTTCGTCATGCCGAGGGCCCTCGCCGCCTCGCGCGAGATCTCGGACGTGTCGTCCGTCGAACCGTCGTCCACGACGATGACCTCGATCGGGTGGGTGCTCTTCGCCAGCGACTTGAGGGTGTTGGCGATGCACTCCTTCTCGTTGTACGCCGGAACGATCACGCTGACCGGCCGGGTGATCGTCGGCCCCCAGCTGAAGCGGCGCTTGTTGCGCTTTCTGTAGTGCCGGCGGGCCAGGATCAGCATCATCCCGAACCGGCCCATGACGGCCACGCCGACGATCATCAGCCCCACCGAAAGCGTCGGGACGGTCCACTCGGCGAGGGTGACCGCCGCGATGAGGGCCTTGCCCTCGTAGAGGGTCACGCCGGAGGCCTCGCGGTGCGCGGCCTGGAGACGGTTGATGGTCCCGCCGTTGCCGCCGGTCCCGCCGGTGCCGATCCCGCTCTCACCGTTGGGCGCGGTGCCGGGCTGCCCGCCGGTCGCTCCCTGGGTTCCCGTCGTCCCGGTGCCGGTACCGGCGGCACCCGCGGCCGTACCCGCGGCCTGCTGACCCGTGCCGGAGGCCTGCCTGGCCGCGGCGTTCTGCTCCTGCATCACGCCGCTGATGGTGGTGAAGGTGTAGCCCGCGGCCTTCATCTTCTTGATGTACGTCGGCAGCGCCTTGATCGTCTGCGAGCGCTCGCCACCCGCGTCGTGGAAGAGCACCGACGCGCCCTTGCCGTCCTCCGGCGTGGCCCACTTGATGATCTTCGAGACGCCCGGCTTCTTCCAGTCGTCGCTGTCCGTGTCGACGAAGACACTGGTGTAACCGTCCTGGCCGAGCTTCTCGTAGACGGGCCAGCTGTAGTTGTCGATGGCGTCCGCCTCGGAGGAGTACGGGGCGCGGAAGAGCGTCGTCGTGATGCCGGCCGCACCCGCGAGGGCGAGCTGGGTCTGCTCCATCTCACGGTCGACGCGGGCGTCGGACTGGTAGGAGAGGTCGACGTGGGTGAAGGTGTGGATGCCCACCTCGTTGCCCTCCTCGACCATGTCCTTCACGATGCTCGGGTAGCGCGACACCATCGAGCCCACCAGGAAGAACGTGCCGGGCACGTCGTACTTCTGGAGGATCTCCAGCACCTGGGGGGTCCAGGTCGGGTTCGGGCCGTCGTCGAAGGTCAGCGCGATCGTCTTGTCCGGCACCGAGAGAGTCGTGGCCTGGCCGCCCTGGAAGGTCAGGATCGGGCCGCCGTCGAGGACCTTGTTGGGCACCTTGTTGGCGCTGGCCCCGGTGCGCACCCGCTGGTCCCCGCCGACCTCGGCGCGCAGATAGCCGTCGAGGAGCATCACGCTGGTCAGCGCGAGCAGAAGCAGCAGGGCGAGGATGACTCGCGGTTTCTGAAGCGCCGCGGCCTTGCCCGCCGCCCGCGACATGCGGGTCGGGGCGCGGCGGCGGCCGCGGGAGGTACTGGTGGTCGTCATGGGAGTGGCTGCGCTCCGGTCAGTTGGCGGCCGCGGCCGCCGAGGCGGTCGCGGTCGGGGCGGAGCTCGGCGGCTCGCCGGTGGCGACGCCCGTGGGCGGGGTGCCGGTGGGCCTCGAGGGCGGGGTGCCGACACCGCCCTGCGGCTGGTAGCCGCCGGGGCCGGAGTTCTGGGCGCCGGGCGGGCCTCCGTTGCCGAACGGCAGCAGCGAGGACGGGGCCAGGGAGGTGCCCCAGCCCATGAAGGCGGCGCCGAGGACCACGGCGTACACAAGACAGCCGACCCCCATGAGGAGACCGATCCGGCGCAGCAGCTTGGACCTGCGTCCGGAGTTGTCAACGAACACGGGCCCCTCGGCGGAGGCGTCGTCACGTTTGCGGCTGCGACGGCTGCCGCGAGCGGCGGCACGGCTTTCGATGGCAGGCTCGGATTGCATTCCACGGATATTAGAGAGCCTTTATGTGGCACAAACTCTGTGCTGCTTGTGAGACACCCATGAGAAACGCGTGAACCTGTCTCTTCCCTGAGAGATCCCCAAAACTCCTGCGCGGCGCCTGCCCGTCATGGGAGGGTTGAACATCCCTTTTGGGCGGATGCATATCACCTTTTGCGCGCTTACCTCCATGAACTGTCTGTGTGTCCACTGTTCCCGCGCGATCCGCCCACATGTGAGACATTTCCATTTCGGAAACGCGCTTTGTTTCCGTGCTGAGACAGAAATCACGAAAGCGGGTGCATACGCAATGAGGAGTTTCCTGATGCCGACGGCCGGGGTCACCTGCCTGTTTACCCTGGCCGTGACGGGATGCTCCGCGGGTTCCGACAGCACGTCGGACGCGGCACCACCCGCGGCAAGCAAGCAGGCGAGCAGTAGTCCCTCGCCATCGGCCAGTGCCGGCTCGTCCAGTACCGGCACCTCCTACGCGCCGTACGTGAGCGCGGTGGAGGCGGATGACAACGACTCGGCCGGTTCGCCGACGACGTACAACCTGGCGTTCGTCATCGCCGGCGGCAGCGGCTGTACGCCGAAGTGGAACGGTACGAACGCCATCGGCGACTCCGCGGTGAAGTCCCGCGTCTCGGCGCTGACCCAGTCGGGCGCCACCGCGCGCGTCTCCTTCGGCGGGGCCTCGGGCAAGGAGTTGGCGGCCACCTGTGACAGTGCGTCGGAGCTCGCTCAGGCGTACGGCGAGGCGCTCGACGCGGCGGGCTCCACACAGGCCGACTTCGACATCGAGGGCGACGAACTGACCGACTCCGCCTCGGTCGCCCTGCGTTCCCAGGCGATCGCGGCGCTCCAGAAGGAACGCCCGGACCTGGAGGTCTCCTTCACCCTCCCGGTGATGCCCTCCGGGCTGGACTCCGACAGCCTGGCGCTGCTGACGTCCGCGAACAAGTACGACGTCCAGGTCTCCACCGTCAACCTCATGACGATGAACTACGGCGAGTCGTACGCCGGCGACATGGGCGGCTACGCGATCACCTCGGCGACGGCCGCGCAGGCGCAGCTCAAGAAGGTCTTCGGGACGACGGACGCCGGCGCCTGGAAGGGCATGGCGCTCACCTCGATGATCGGCACCAACGACGTCGCCAACGAGACGTTCTCGCTCTCGGACGCGGCGCAGGTGCGGACGTTCGCCGAGGAGAAGGGCATCTCCTGGGTGTCCATGTGGTCGACGTTCCGCGATCAGCAGTGCGAGGAAGGCTCCGCCGCGGATGACGCGCTGACCAACTGCAGCGGGGTCGAGCAGGAGAACGGGGCGTTCGCGGAGGCGTTCTCGGAATAGAGCACGGGTTCGTCGGCCAGGTGCCGGCCGCCGGTTCGTCGTGGCTGGTCGCGCCCGCGCGGCGGAGCCGCACGATGTCACAGCCCCGCCCCCCGAAGGGGCGCCGCTGTCAGCGCCGTCGGTACAGCAGGCGGCCCTCGATCACCGTGGCCACGCAGGTTCCCGCGCCCCGGGTCGACAGGGCCGCCTCGTCGGGCACGTCGAAGACGGCGAAGCGGGCGGCGGAGCCCCGTTCCCTGGGCGGGGCGAACTCCACCGGCAGGCCGCAGGCGTACGGGTCGAGCGAGGGCACCCCGCCGGGGTGCGGGGCGGACCGGCCCACGACCGCCAGGCCGGAGCGGGCCAAGGCGTCCCGCACCGCACGTCGGCGCAGTTCCCCGCAGGCCGCCGCGACCGTGCCGTGGGCCAGCATGCGCTGCACCCCGCGCCGGGCGCTGGCCCCCCACCGGGCGTCGTCCGGAGCCAGTGCCCTGAGCGCGTCCCCGGTCAGCGGCTCGGTGCCCAGTTCACCGGCCTCGCGCGGGTCGGGGTGGTAGGCCGCCTCCAGCAGCTCCGTGCCGTGCGGGTTGACGAGACCGGGCGTCAGGATGCCGGGCCACTGACGCACCCGCGCCGACGGATACGCGGCGACGAGCTCGTCCAGCGACCCGGCGTCGGCGATCCACGCGCCCTGGACGGCGAGCGCCCGGCCCTTGGAGTCCGCGTGAATCGTCAGCATGCGAAGGCTGTTCGGAAACCGGTCGGGGGCTAGTTGGAAGCCAGGAGCTTGAGTTCGGGGTGGGCCGTGCCGCCGGCGATCGCGGTCGACGAGATGTGGGACATGACCCGCTCGTCCACCGGGTCGTTCGCCGGGTCGTCGTGCACGAGGAGGTGCTCGTACGTCGTCGCGCGCTGGGCCGGGACCCGGCCCGCCTTCCGGATCAGGTCGATGATCTCGAGGCGGTTGGAGCGGTGCTTGGCTCCGGCCGAGGAGACCACGTTCTCCTCCAGCATGATCGAGCCGAGGTCGTCGGCGCCGTAGTGCAGGGAGAGCTGGCCGACCTCCTTGCCCGTCGTCAGCCAGGAGCCCTGGATGTGGCGGACGTTGTCGAGGAACAGACGGGCGATCGCGATCATCCGCAGGTACTCGAAGAGGGTCGCCTGGGTGCGGCCCTTCAGGTGGTTGTTCTCGGGCTGGTACGTGTACGGGATGAAGGCCCGGAAGCCGCCCGTCCGGTCCTGCACGTCACGGATCATCCGCAGGTGCTCGATGCGCTCGGCGTTGGTCTCGCCGGTGCCCATCAGCATGGTGGACGTCGACTCGACGCCCAGCCCGTGCGCGATCTCCATGATCTCCAGCCAGCGCTCGCCGGACTCCTTGAGCGGGGCGATGGCCTTGCGGGGGCGGGCGGGGAGCAGCTCGGCACCGGCGCCGGCGAAGGAGTCGAGACCGGCGGCGTGGATCCGGGCGATGGCCTCCTCGACCGGCACCTTCGAGATCCGCGCCATGTGCTCGATCTCGGACGCCCCCAGCGAGTGGATCACCAGCTGCGGGAACGCCTCCTTGATGGCCGCGAAGTGCTTCTCGTAGTACTCGACGCCGTAGTCCGGGTGGTGACCGCCCTGGAACATGATCTGCGTACCGCCGAGTTCGACGGTCTCGGCGCACCGCCGCAGGATGTCGTCGAGGTCGCGCGTCCAGCCCTTGGCGGTGTCCTTCGGGGCCGCGTAGAACGCGCAGAACCTGCACGCCGTGACGCACACGTTCGTGTAGTTGATGTTCCGCTCGATGATGTACGTGGCGATGTGCTCGGTCCCCGCGTACAGACGGCGGCGTACGGCGTCGGCGGCGGCGCCGAGCGCGTGCAGCGGGGCGTCGCGGTAGAGGTCGAGGGCCTCTTCCGGGGTGATCCGCCCGCCGTCCGCGGCACGGTCGAGCACAGACTGGAGGTCGGCCTTCTCGGGCACCGGAACGTCCCTTTCGTCAGGGGGTGTGGGCGGACCGAGCCAGCCTACGCCAGCCGTCTCGGCACCCGGGCGTCAGGCCGCGTAGGCGCCGATCAGCAGCCCGGCGAAGGTCCCCGCGAGCATGAACGGCCCGAACGCGATCGTCGTCTTGCGTCCCGCCCGTCCCACGACAACCAGCGCACCGCCGTACAGCGCCCCGAGCAGGAACGCGGCGAACGTGCCCAGCATGAGCGTCGCCCAGCCGTACCAGCCGAGGACGGCGCCCGCCGGGAGCGCCAGCTTCACATCGCCGTAGGCCATGCCGCCGGGGTTGACGAGATGCAGCACGAGATAGCCGCCGCCGAGGGCCGACGCGCCCAGCAGCGCGGTCGTCCAGTCACCGGCGTGCTCGGGCAGCAGCGCGGCCGCGCCCAGCAGGACGAGGGCGGCGGCCGCGAGCGGGAGGGTGAGCGGATCGGGCAGCCGGCGCACCCGCAGGTCGACGGCGGTCAGCAGCACCCCGACCGGCGCGAGCAGCAGCCAGACGGCGAGCTCGGGCCGCGGGCCGGTGGCGGCGGCGAGCGCGGCACACACGAGAGCGGTGAGGACGGCGTAGCGCGGGGCGCCCGGGCCGTACGAGTGTGTGCCCGGGCCGTACGAGTGTGTGCCCGGGGCGTATGAGGGAGTGCCCGGGGCGTATGAGGGAGTGCCCGGGGCGGGTGAGGGAGCGCCCGCCTCGGCGCACCGGTCGCATCCCGCCCGCCCGAGCCACCCCCGGATCGGGTGCCCGCCCGGGCAGCTCGCCCGCCAGCCGCCGTCCCTCTCCTCCCACGGCACGGAGAACCGGTAGACGGCCCGCGGCAGCAGCGCACCCGCCATCGCGCCCCACAGCACAGCGCCGGCGATCAGCGCCAGGTCACTGGGAGGTGTGGTCATCGACAGGGATCTTAGGGACCCTGCCCTTCTCGCGCAGTCTCCTCAGCCGGCCCGCTCCCCCGAGCCCGCTGCTCGACCACCCGACGACCCGACGACCCACCACCCGACCACCCGAAGACCCACCACCCGACTACCCGACCTTCGACATCCGCGCCACCGGGTTGCCCTCCGCCGCGCTGTCCGAGCTGTAGGTCAGGTCGTCGCCGGTCGGGGTGAGCCGGATCGTGTGGGCCTCCGGGTTGCAACCGGCGTGATTGCTCTTCGCCCCGACCGAGGTGGCGACGACGTCCTTCGCCGTCACCTGCTTCAGCGTCAGGAGGTCGACACAGATGCCGCCGAGCGCGTCGGTCTGCCGCAGCTCACCCAACTTCTCGCCCACGTCCGCCTGTTGGACCGTCACCCGGAAGGTGCCCATCGGAAGCGTGCCGTCGAGGCCGCTGCCCTGGCCCTCCCAGGTGCCGACATAGCGGGCCGGGAGGGCGGTGGGCGCCGCCGAGGCGGCCGGGCCGGAGGTCGAACCGACCGTCGGCGCCGAGGAGTGGGCGCCGCTGGCGGCGCCGTCGTTCCGGTCGCCGTCGCCCGGCAGCATGCGGAACAGGAACACCGAGCCGACCGTGACCGCCGCCATCGCTCCCGCGACCGCCAGCGCGACGGTGCAGCTCAGTCGCCGCCCGCGCCCGCCCTCCCCCGGAGCCGCGGTGGCCGCCACGGTGACGGAGACCCTGCCGGGCCGTTCGGCCGCGGGCGTCGCCGGTCCGGCGTCCCTCGGCGCGGGGACGAGACCCGGCTCGTCGACCGGAGTGGCCGCACCCCCGGCGAACCCGGCGAACCCGGCACCGGTTGCGCCCCCGGCACCGCCGCCCATCACCGGCGGCGGGCCGAACTCCCCCAGTCTCACCGCCGGTTCCCCCGCCGTCACCGCCGGGCTGCTGAATCCCACCGGACCGGACGCGACCGGCTCCGCACCGGCCCCCGTCCCCTCCAGGTTCAGCAGCTGTACGGCGCTCCGCCCCAGTTGCTCCACCAGCGCGCCCGGCAGCCACCCGCCCGCCACCAGCCGGGCCGCGCCCTCGGGGGCGAGCCGTCGGGCCACCTCGGCGGGGGCCGGTCGGACGGCCGGGTCCTTGGCGAGGCAGGCCTCGACCACCGCCCGCAGGTCACCCCGCAGCGCGCCGTCCGGCTCACCCAGCTCCGGCTGCTCGTGGACGACCCTGTAGAGGAGGGCGGCCGAGGAGTCCCCGGGGAACGGAGGCAGGCCGGTCGCCGCGTAGGCCAGCACCGCGCCGAGGGAGAAGACATCGGCCGCGCCGGACGCGACCTTGCCGAGGATCTGCTCGGGGGCCATGTAGCCGGGCGAGCCGACCGAGACGCCGGTCGAGGTGAGCGAGGCCGTGCCGTCGGTCGCCCGGGCGATGCCGAAGTCGATCAGCAGCGGGCCGTCCACCGTCAGCAGGACGTTGGACGGCTTCACGTCCCGGTGCACCAGGCCCAGCCCGTGCACGGTCGCCAGCGCCTCCGCGAGGCCTGCGCCCAGCACCCGTACGGAGGTCTCGGGCAGCGGGCCGCCGGAGGTGACCGCCGCGGCCAGCGACGGACCGGCGGCGTAACCCGTGGCGACCCAGGGCACCGTGGCCTCCGGGTCGGCGTCCAGTACCGGCGCGGTCCACGCGCCGCCGACCCGCCGCGCGGCATCGACCTCGCGCCGGAAACGGGCCCGGAACTCCTCGTCGAGCGCGAGATGCGGGTGCACGATCTTCACGGCGACCGTGCGGCCACCGGCGCTGCGGCCCAGGTAGACGCGGCCCATCCCGCCGGAGCCGAGCCGGCCGAGCAGCCGGTAGGGCCCCACGGTCGTCGGTTCGTCGACTCCGAGCGGCTGCATGAATGTCCACCCTTCCCCCGAAAGGCGCCCCGCGGGCCCCCATTGGACTCGGCAGCAGCGTAGTGCCGTGGCTAGGGCCGGAGCAGCTCCACCTTGACGTCCGCCGGGAAGCCCGTGGTCGGACCGACGCGGCGGGCGAACTCGGTCACGGCCTCCAGCTGGGGGCCGCCGAAGCGGAAGTCGAGGGTGGTGAAGTACTGCTCGAGCACGTGCTCGTCGAACTCCTCCCAGCGGGCCGCCTGCTCGGCGACCTTGCCGACCTCGTCCAGGGAGAGGTTGCGGGACTCGATGAAGGCCTCGTGGACCTTGCGGGTGATGACCGGCTCGCGCTCCAGGTACTCGCGGCGGGCCGCCCACACCGCGAAGACGAACGGCAGGCCGGTCCACTCCTTCCAGAGCGCCCCGAGGTCGTGCACCTGCAGACCGAACCTGGGCCCGTCCAGCAGGTTGGCCCGCAGCGCCGCGTCGCCGATGAGTACGGCCGCCTCGGCCTCCTGCATCATCAGGCTGAGGTCGGGCGGGCAGGTGTAGTAGTCGGGCCGGACCCCGAAGCGGTCGGCCAGCAGCAGCTGGGCCAGGCGCACGGAGGTGCGGGAGGTCGAGCCGAGGGCGACCCGGGCGCCGTCCAGCTCCTCCAGCGGGACCTGGGAGACGATCACGCAGGACATCACCGGGCCGTCGCAGCCGACGGCGATGTCGGGGAAGGCGATCAGGTCGTCGGCGTTCTTGAGGAACTCGACCAGGGTGATGGGCCCGATGTCGAGATCACCCCGGACCAGTCGCTCGCTGAGCTTCTCCGGGGTGTCCTTCGTCAGCTCGAAGTCGAGGAGGGTGCCGGTTCTCGCGAGCCCCCAGTAGAGGGGCAGGCAGTTGAGGAACTGGATGTGGCCGACGCGCGGCCGGGTGCGAGAATTGTCCACATCGCGAGGCTAGACCCCATCGGATACCGTGGGCACTCCACCCCCTCGGTCAACCTCTTCCGCGGATCTTCAAACGTCCGGGTGACGTGATCTTGACCTCTATTGCTTTCGGCTGCCTGCATGCTAGGCTCGCCGCAAGTTGCAGTTTGGTTTCCCTTGCAGTACAGAGCCTGCGGAGCATGTAACCGCGGGCTCTTGTCGTATTCAGACGTATGCAGTTGTGCGGCACTTGCTTTCACGCTTGCAGGGTTCTGGAGCAGGGCAACCCTTTGGGCCCAAGGAGGGCTTATGGCTACCGGAACCGTGAAGTGGTTCAACGCCGAAAAGGGCTTTGGCTTCATCGCCCAAGAAGGCGGCGGCCCCGACGTCTTCGTCCACTACTCCGCGATCAACACGCAGGGTTTCCGCTCGCTCGAGGAGAACCAGCAGGTCTCCTTCGACGTGACGCAGGGCCCGAAGGGTCCCCAGGCGGAGAACGTCACCCCCGCCTGATTCTTCACACCCTGAGATCGCAAGTCTGAGAGCAGCACCCAAGGAGCCCCGTGCCGTACGGCACGGGGCTCCTGCCTTTGCCTGAGGGGGCTCCTGCCTTTGCCTGCCGGCCCTGGGGCTCCTGCCTTTGACTGCCGGCCCTGGGGCTCCTGCCTTTTGCCCGGCTCCCCTTCGGTTGTCAGTGGGCGCCGCTAGGGTCCCCGCCCATGACCGACACCACGGACGCCACTCCCACTCCTCCTCCCGCCCCCACCGCCCCGGCCTTCGTCACCGCCACCCGCACCTTCTACGACGCCGTCGCCGAGGACTACGCCGAGCGCTTCCGCGACGGAATCGCCGCGAGGCCGCTGGAGCGGGCCGTTCTCACGGCGTACGCCGAACTCGTCGGCGCCGGTGGCCGGGTCGCCGACCTGGGGTGCGGCCCCGGCCGGACGACGGGGTTCCTCGCCGCGCTGGGGCTCGAGATGTCCGGGCTCGACCTGTCGGAGTCGATGCTGGCGATCGCGCGGCGCGAGAACCCGGGGATCCCGTTCGCGCAGGGCTCGATGCTCGACCTGGACCTGCCCGACGGGGGTCTGGCGGGGGTCGTCTCCTTCTACTCCTCCATCCACACCCCGGTGGAGGAGCTGCCCGCCCTCTTCACCGAGTTCCACCGCGTCCTCGCCCCCGGCGGCCACCTCCTGCTCGGCTTCCAGGTCGGCGACGAACCGCGCCGCCACGACCGCCCCTGGGGCCATCCGGTCGCCCTCGACTTCGAACGCCGCCGCCCGGAGCGGATGGCCGAGCTGCTGACGGCGGCCGGATTCGCGATGCTGTCACGCACCGTGCGCGAAGCGGACACCGACAGCGGCGAGACGACGCCACAGGCCCTCCTGGTCGCCCGCAGGCCGGCGCGGACGCACGCGTAGGCGCTCCCGAGCGGCACCGTTCACGGCCCACCGCAAGCCGGGAAGGGACCCCGGCGAGGGTGGTTCGGAGCGGTGCCGGAGTGGTGGCCGGGGTTTGCGAGGATGGGAGGCATGGACATCGATCGCAGGAACAACGTCACTGTCACCGGCAACCCGCAGGGGCCGACCGTGGTGCTGGCGCACGGGTTCGGCTGTGATCAGAACATGTGGCGGCTCACGGTGCCCGCCCTGGTCGCGGAGGACTACCGCGTGGTGCTGTTCGACTACGTGGGGTCCGGCCGCTCGGATCCGTCGGCGTTCTCGGAGGAGCGCTACGCCTCTCTCGACGGCTATGCCCGGGACGTGGTGGAGGTGTGCGAAGCGCTGGACCTGCGTGACGCGGTGTTCGTGGGGCACTCGGTCAGCGCGATGATCGGGGTGCTGGCCGCCGGCCTGGCTCCGGAGCGCATCGGGGCGCTGGTGATGGTCGCTCCGTCACCGCGTTACATCGACGACGAGGGCTACCGGGGTGGATTCAGTGCGGAGGACATCGACGAGCTGCTGGGCTCGTTGGAGTCGAACTATCTGGGCTGGTCGGCGGCGATGGCGCCGGTGATCATGGGGAACGCGGAGCGGCCCGAGCTCGGTGACGAGCTGACGAACAGTTTCTGCGCCACCGACCCGGAGATGGCGCGCGTCTTCGCCCGGGCCACGTTCCTGTCGGACTCCAGGGACGACCTGAAGCGCGTGAGCGTGCCGACACTGGTGCTGGAATGCACCCAGGACGCCATCGCGCCCCGGGAGGTCGGCGCCTTCGTCCACCGGGCGATCCCCGGCTCGAAGCTGGTCACCCTCGATGCCACCGGGCACTGCCCGCACCTGTCCGCGCCCGAGGCCACCAACGCGGCGATCACCGGCTTCCTGGCAGGTCTACGGTGATGTGCCGCACCGGACAGCAGGCCGGCCCGGGTGACGCCGGCGACGGGAAGACATCGGACGCGGCGTTCGCCGCGCTGCTGGAGGACGGTGCCGAGGAGCTGTACGAGAGCGCGCCGTGCGGATACCTGTCCACGCTGATGGACGGGACCATAGCGAAGATCAACAACACCCTGCTGTCCTGGCTCGGCCTGGAGCGGAACGCGGTGGTGGGACGGATGCGGTTCACCGACCTGCTGACCGTGGGCGGCAAGCTGTACCACGAGACGCACTTCGCGCCGCTGCTGCGGATGCAGGGCAGGATCGGCGGTATCGCGCTGGAGATGAAGCAGGCCGACAGCGCCCGGATACCCGTACTGGTCTCCTCCGTCGTCAAGCACGGCGCCACCGGCGAGCCGCTGCTGATCCGCACCACCGTCTTCGACGCCCGGGACCGCCGCGCCTACGAGGAGGAACTCCTGCGCGGCCGGAAGGTTGCCGAGGAGGCGCGCAGACAGGCGGAGGCGGACCGCGCCCGGCTCCAGGAGGCGCTGGCCGTGCTCCAGCAGTCGCTGCTGCCCGCCACCCTGCCGCGGGTGCCCGGGATGGAGACGGCCGCCCACTACCACACGGCCTCCCCCGAACGGCTCGGCGGCGACTTCTACGACGTCTTCCCCGTCGACGGCGAACGCTTCGCCTTCTTCCTCGGCGATGTGTGCGGCAAGGGCCCCCAGGCCGCCGCCGTCACCTCGCTGACCCGCTACACCCTGCGCGCCGCCGCTGTGCACGACTCCGACCCGGTCGCCGCCCTGTCGACCCTCAACAAGGTGCTGCACGAGCGTTACTCGGGCAGCGGCGACCCGCGCTACTGCACCGCCGTCTTCGGCGTTCTGGAACCAGGCCCCGCAACCGGGCAGGTCGCCGTCCGGCTCGCCTCGGGCGGCCATCCGCCGGTCATCGTCCTGCGGGCCGACGGCACGGCCGACTTCCTGCCCACCCCCGGCGGTCTTCTCGTCGGTGTCCTGCCCGACGCCCGCTTCGTCACCGCCACCACCGTCCTCGCCCCCGGCGACACCCTCCTGCTCTACACCGACGGCCTCACCGAGGCCCGCACCGGCGAGGACCGCGGCAGCCTGTACGGGGACGAGGCGCTGCGCGACTTCGTCGCCAAGCACGCCGGCCGGTCCCCGCAAGCCGTCGTCGAGGCCCTGATCGGTCTGCTGGACGACTTCGGCGACGGTCTCGACGACGACACCGCCCTGCTCGCCCTCGGTGTGCCCGCCGCCGACCCGGCGACGAAGAGCACCCCATGAACGCGCTGAAGATCACCACCCGTGACGCCGTGACCGGCCCCGTCGTGGAAATCCTCGGCGACCTCGACTACGCCCACGCGGGCCGGCTGCGTGAACTGCTCCCCACGCTCACCCTCCAGCCGGGCCAGCGCCTCATCCTGGACCTGACCGACATGGAGTTCTGCGACTCCAGCGGCATCACCGCGCTGATCGCCGCCCACCACCACGCCCTCGCCGCCCACGCGGACATCGCACTCGCCGGCGTTCCGGCCAACACCCGGCGCGTCCTGCGCATCGTCGGCCTCGACCAGATCTTCCCCCTCCACCCCGACAGCGAGGCCGCCGTCCGGGACATCCGGCAGAGCCGCTGACGAAGCCCCGGGCCGCCCGCAGACCCGCACGACGCCGACGCGCCTTCGAGGCCGAGTCTCCGGCTCAGGTCACTGGAGCCCCCCGGCGAGATGCAGGGCCGCGATGTAGCCGAAGGTCATCGCGGGGCCGATCGTCGAACCCGCGCCCGCGTAGCTGTGGCCCATGACGGCGGCGCTGGCGTTTCCGGCGGCGTACAGGCCGGGAATCGTCGATCCGTCTGCGCGCAGCACGCGGGCCCTGGCGTCCGTGCGCAGGCCGCCCTTGGTGCCGAGGTCGCCGGGGACGATGCGGAAGGCGTGGTACGGGGGCAGCCACAGGGGGGCCAGGCAGGAGCTGGGGAGCACCGAGGGGTCCGTGTAGTAGTGGTCGTAGGCGCTGTCGCCGCGCTGGAAGTCGGTGTCCCTGCCTTTCAGGGCGAGGGAGTTGAAACGGTCGACGGTGGTGCGGAGCGCGCCGGGCGGCACGCCGATCGAGGCGGCGAGGGCGTCGAGGGTCCAGGCCTTGTGCGCGGCTCCCGAGGTGTACCAGTCGTCGGGGAGTACGAAGGTCGGGGCGATGTCCTTGAAGAGGTACCGGTTGCGGTAGTTCTGGTCGACGACCAGCCACGCCGGGATGTCGGGGGCGGTGGGGTCGCGGTCGTACATCGTGTGCACCACGTCGCTGTAGGGGCCGGCCTCGTTGACGAAGCGGGCACCGGCCTGGTTCACCAACAGGCCGCCAGGAAGGGTGCGTTCGGCGAGGCAGAAGTAGGGGTCGCCGGGGAGCGGGATCGCGGGTCCCCACCAGGCGTCGTCCATCAGCGCCAGCGCCCCGCCCGCGCGTTGACCGGCGCGTATCCCGTCCCCCGTGTTCTCCTTCGCCCCGACCGTCCACTCGGTCCCGATCGGCTGCCGCTGGTACTGCGCCCGCATCGCCGCGTTGTGCTCGAACCCGCCCGAGCCGACGACGACACCCCGCCGGGCCCGCAGGAGTCCCGGCACGCCGCCCCGCGCGACGACGGCCCCCGTCACCACTCCGCCCTCGACCAGCAGGTCGGTGAGCGGGGTGTTCAGCCACACCGGCACCTGGGCGGCGAGCAGGCCGGCACGCAGCCCTGCGGCCAGCGACTGCCCCATGGTGAGCGGCTTCTGCCCGAGCAGGGCCGCCCTGGTCCCCCGCGCCAGACACTCGGTGGCGACGGCGGCCCCCTTGACGCTCACGGCGGCCAGCGCGAGCCACTTGTAGTCCGCGCTGAAGACGACCATGCCTGCCGGCACTGCCATGTACGGCGGGTTGAGGCGGGCGAGTTCGGCGCCGAGGAGGTTGCCGTCCAGTTGGTCGGGCTCGATGGAACGGCCGCCGGGCAGCCCGCCCGGCAACTCGGGGTAGTAGTCGCTGTACCCGTCCATGAAGCGGAAGCGCAGCGGGCTGTTGGCCATGACGAAGGAGAGCATGGCGGGCCCGTGCGCGAGAAAGGCGGCCTGGCGGTCGGCGGGGACGTCCGCCCCGACGACGGCGGCCAGATAGGCCGCCGCCTTGGCGGGCGTGTCCGGGACCCCGGCGGACAGGATGACGGAGTTGTTGGGGATCCAGACTCCGGCGCCCGAGCGGGCGGCCGACCCACCGAACGTCGGCGCCTTCTCGACCACGACACAGCTGAGCCCACGCTTCGCCGCCGTCAGCGCGGCGGTCATCCCGGCGGCGCCTGAACCGATGACGACGACGTCGTAGGTACCGAGGAGGGGAAGGTCGGCGGCGGCCGCCTCCCGGCCGACGGCGGCCAGTGCCAGCCCGGCACCCGCGCCGGCGGAGGCGCCGAGCACGGCCCTCCGGGAGGGAAGGCCGACATGTCTCGCAGGGTCCGCGCTCGTGTTCATGGCCACTCCAGCCGGCTGGGAACGATGGGAACGAATGGACGGATTCGGGTGCGGAGCCCGGAATGTCGCGCAGGGTTCTTGTGAAGTCAAGGGCCGTGCGGTGGCCGAAACTTCTCCCTCGGGGTCACCTCAGGTCGCCCTGCCGTGAAGAGGGCCGCGGAGAGGGGCGCGGAGCGGCAGTTCGGCCCAGACCGTCTTGCCGATGTCCCGCTCCGCGACACCCCATGTGCGGGCCAGCACCCAGACGAGGATCAGGCCCCGGCCGCCCTCCTCCTCCGGGTCCGTGACGATCCGCAGTCGCCGGTCCGCGCGGGCGTCGCTCACCTCGACACGCAGCGTGTCCTCCGGGAGCAGAAGGAGCCGCAGCTCGAAGTCCCGGCCCGGGACGCGTCCGTGCGTGACGGCGTTGGCGGCTAGCTCCGCGACCACCTGCTGCGCGGTGTGGTTGGCGTCGCCGCCGTGCGGATGCCCCCAGGCGGTGAGCTGGTGACCCGTGAGGCGACGGGCCAGGCGGGCCCCGCGCGGCGTCGCGCTGAGGCGCAGGGTCAGTTCACCGAGAGGGGTGTCCCGGGTGGCTTCCCGGGTGGAGATCTGGGTGGAGATTTCGGAGTTCACCTGACTGAGCGTGGTCGGTTGTCCCTACCCTGACCAGAGACAGCCTGACGACTCTGTGTAGTTGTACGGCTGCGGTGGGGCAGGCGTACGGGTCGTCGGCCGTGACCACGGAGGCGGGAGGGTGGTGGCGTACGTGACGGACGACCGCAGGCCGGAGACACCGGCGGAGGCCGACGGGACGACAGGACTGTTCACGGCCCTGGGCAAGATGCTGAAACTGCTGCGGGAGCGTAAGGGGCTCACCCAGAAGGAGTTCGGGGAGCTGGTGGGGTACGGCCCGGACGCGATCTCCGCGATGGAGCGGGGCGTACGGACGATCCGGCCCGAGGTGCTGGAGAAGGCGGACGAACTGCTGGCTGCGGGGGGCCTGTTCAAGGAGGCCGTTCCCGAAGTCAGGGAGGCGATGAGCCGGGTGCGGACGCGGCATCCGGAGTGGTATCGCGGATACGCGGCGATGGAGGCCGAAGCCGTTGAGCTGCACCAGTACTCCATCAACGCGGTGCACGGGCTGCTCCAGACCAAGGACCACGCCCACGCGGTGTTCGCGAACCGGCGTCCCTTCCTGAACGAGGAGACCATCGAGAAACGGGTGGCCGACAGGCTCTCGCGCCAGCAGGTCTTCGACCGTTGGCCTGTGCCGATTGTGAGTTACGTGATCGAGGAGACCGTCCTGGACCGGCCGATCGGTGGACGGGATGTCCATGCGGAGCAGTTGCGGCGATTGCTGACGGTCAGCCGCATGCGGAACGTCGAAATCCAGGTGATGCCGACCCGGGTGCAGGAACACCCGAATCTGGATAGCGCCTTCAACCTTCTGACGCCCAAGAAGCATTCGCAGGTCGCATATACGGAGGCACAGGGCTTTCCCCGGTTGATCACCGACCCGGAAGAGGTCCGGAAGATCGCCGCCCGCTATGGGAGCATGCGGGCGATGGCTCTCCCGCCCCGGGAAACCCGAACGCTGATCGAGAAAAAGCTGGAGGAGCTGTGAACAGCGAGGACCTCAACTGGTTCAAGTCCAGCTACAGCAGCGGCGAGGGTGGCGATTGCCTCGAAGTCGCTTACGTCTGGCGCAAGTCGACGTACAGCGGCGGAGAAGGAGGCGAATGCCTCGAAGTAGCCGTCTGTCCCCGGATCATCCACGTCCGGGACTCCAAGAACCCCGACGGCCCCCGCCTCTCCCTCGCCACCGGTGCCTGGGCCGAGTTCCTCGCCCACGCCGTGAAGCCGTGAAGCAGTCGCCTCAGCGCAGCACCGCCCCCAGCAGGTCGGACCCCAGTGCCGTCAGCGCGGGCAGATCGAGGGTGTACCGGACGTAGCGACCGTGCCGCTGGGCCGTGAGCAGGCCCGCGCGGCGCAGCACGGCGAGGTGGCGGGAGACCTCCGGGGGCGTGAGGTCCCATGCGTAGGCCAGCTCACGGTTGGTCTGCGGGCTGCGGGCCAGGGTGCGCAGCAGGCGCAGCCGCACCGGATGGGCGAGTGCCTCCAGCCGTAGGGTGACCGTCTCCAGCGACACCGGCTCCGCCGGACCCGGCTCGCCCACCGGGTACTGCACCACCGGCCGCCACCCGGGCGCGTGGACCGCCACCAGGTGCGGGCGGCCGAAGACGCTGGGGATGAAGGTGACCCCGGTGCCGTGGGCGGTGGTCGCCTTGTCCTGGAGCTTGTCGACGATGATGCAGTCGCCGTCCGGCGCCAGGGTGACCGCGTCGGAGACCGAGGCGAGGGCCGCCCCGACGCCCTGGCGCCTCAGCAGGTCGTTCTTCAGGCGCAGGTCGGTGGCGAGTCGCACGGCGACGCCCGCCCAGGTGGCGTCGAAGAAGGCCTCGGCGCACTGTTCGAGGGTGTCGCGCACCCGCGCCCGCACCGCCGCCGGGTCGGCGAGCAGCCGTTCCGCGAAGGCCTCCTGCAGCGCGCCGCGGGACTGGGCCAGGTCCAGGGCCCGCTCGCGCGCGGTCGCGTCGGTGAGCGGCGACGGCATGCCGAAGTGGACCCGGTTGCTGCCGCACGTGGTGACGAGCGCGGCGGTCACATACCGCTCGTCGTCGATCCGGTCCACGTCGTCCAGCTCCTCGGCGAGGGTCGGCCGGGGCCGGGCGGGGATCAGGAAGTCCGCCTGTGAGGAACGCCAGAGGAACTCCGCTTCCCGCAGCCGCTCGGCCAGCTCCGGCCGCAGCGCGGTCCAGACGTCCCCGGCCCAGCCGGCGAGCTGCGGATGGTGCCCGGGTTCCGCCAGCACGTGCAGCATCGCGGTCAGCTCGGCCAGCGGCGAGGCGGCGAACCGCAGTCGCTCCGACGGCAGGCCGCTGATGTCGATCCTCAACGTCATCCCTCATCATCACCGACCGGGCGGCCGACGACGGCGTCGGTTGACGGTCTCCGTCAACCGACGTGGCCGACCGGGAGGTTGAACTCACCGTTGCCACCATGGCAACCACCCCCAAGATCCGGCCCCGCGCCCTCGTCCGTGCCTCCGGAGGCCCCCGCTATGCCGTCGCCCTGACCGTGGACGCGCTGGGCACCGGCATGCTGCGACCCTTTCTGCTGATCTACGGGGTGACGGTGCTGAGGCTGTCCGCGCCGGTCACCGGCATCGCCATGACGGCCGGCGTCGTCGTGGGCCTGGCGTGCATGCCCGTGGTGGGCCGATGGCTGGACCGGGGCGCACGCAGCACCGTCGTGGCGGCTTCGATGCTGGTGCAGGTGCTGGGTGTGGCCCTGTTGCTGGCCACCCCGGCGGGACACGCCGGCCTGTTCGCGACGGCGGCGCTCGTCCTCGGCGTCGGCAACCAGGCCTGGCCGGCCGCCCATGCCGCTCTCGTGGCCACGGTCGCCCACGGCCGGGAACGCGACACCGCTCTCGCGGCGGGCCGCGCCCTGCGCAACGCAGGCCTGGGAACCGGCGCGCTCCTCGCCACCGCCTGCCTGGCGGGCGGCACCGGCGCGTTGCAGGCGCTGGCGGCCGTCACCGGCGTCGCCTATCTCGCGGCGTCGGCCCTGGCCTGGTCGGTCCACCTGCGCGCGTATCCGGCCGCTCCTCCGGCCGAGGACAGCGCCGACGAGCCCGCCCACGCACCCGCCCCTCGGATGCGCGCGCTGCTGGCCGCCAACGTGATCTACGCCTTCTGCCTCAACGTCCCCGAGGTCGCGCTCCCCCTGGTCCTGGTGACCCAGTTGCACGCGTCCCCGGTGTGGTCGGCGGCCATCTTCGTGGCCAACACGGTGCTGGTGGTCACCTTGCAGGTTCCGGTCACGGTGCTGATGTCCCGTTTCTCGCGGCGGAGCGTGCTGGCTGTCGCCGGCGTGGTGCTCACCGTGTCCTACCTGGGCTTTCTCGTGGCCACCGCACTGGGGCACGGCTGGGGTGCCCCGGCCGTCGCCGCGGTGTCCGTGGTCTGCACCCTCGGCGAGATCCTCTACGCCGGCAGCGCCACCGCGCTCGTCACCGTCCTCGCCCCGGCCCATCTCCTGGGACGCACCCTCGCCCGTTTCGAGCTGTCCACGGGTTTCGGCCTCGCCGTCTCCCCTGCGGTCATCACCGCGCTCGCGCCCCACGGCCCGGCCGCACTCTGGGGCGGCCTCGCCGGTGCGACGCTCCTCTCCGCCTCCGCCGTCGCCACCGAGAAGGATCAGGGAACGCAGCCCAGGGAATCCGGAGGCGGGCCCAGCGGGTCCTGCGCCAGCACCGCCGGAGCGCTCAGCGCCGCCTCGTACGCCGTCCGTTCGAACACGAACGGACCGATCGGCAGCTCGCCCCACTCCTCGCGTTCGGGCTGACGGAAGGCGGACCAGGTGACCGTCGTGGGGGTCACCTCGATACGGGCCATCAGCGTCCAGCACTGCCAGATGCCACAGGGGCAGCCGAGGAGGGGGGTCCGGTCGGTCGCGCGCAGGAAGGGGTTCTCGCTGAACTCAAGGACGCCCAGACCGTCGTGCTGGCGCCAGACGTGTTCCGCCGACTCCCGTTCCTGGTCCTCGAACTGGTCCTCCAGCTCCGGTCGCCACAGCTCACGTGTCGCCCAGGCCGCGTGTGCGCGCAGGTCGGCGCCATCGACGCGAATGCCCCAGACCAGGGCGGAGGGGTGATCGTCCCAGGGGTAGTGGAAGAACTCGATGCCGTTCACGAGCCGCATACTCCCCGAGGGGGGCCGCCCCGCGATTCCTTTACCCCGTCCGTCGCGTCCGTCGCGCCCGTCGCGTCCGTCGCGTCCGTCGCGCCCGTCGCGTCCGTCGCGCCCGTCGCGTCCGTCGCGCCCGTCGCGTCTACCGCGGCTCCTGCTCGTACAGCCCCTCCACCTGGTCCGCGAAGTCGCGCAGGACCGCCTCGCGGCGGAGCTTCATGGAGGGGGTGAGGTGGCCGGCGTGTTCCGAGAAGTCGGTCGGGAGGACGGCGAAGCGGCGGATCGACTCCGGGCGGGACACCAGCTTGTTGGCCTCGTCGATCGCCCGCTGGAGTACGGCGTGCAACTCCGGGTCGTCGATGAGCAGTTCCGCCGGGACCGGGTGCTTGCCGTTCATCTGGCGCCAGTGGGTGAGGCCGTCCGGGTCGAGGGTGAGGAGGACGGAGACGTAGGGACGGCCGTCGCCGAGGACCATGGCCTGGGAGATCAGGGGGTGGGAGCGCAGCCAGTTCTCCAGGGGCGCGGGTGCGACGCTCTTGCCGCCCGCCGTGATGATCATCTCCTTCTTGCGGCCGGTGATCGTCAGATAGCCCTCGTCGTCCAGTTCGCCGAGGTCACCGGTGGGCAGCCAGCCGTCGGGGGCGGCGGGGACGACTCCTCCGGCCGCCGGGTCCCAGTAGCCCCGCAGGACGTGTTCGCCGGCGATCAGGATCTCGCCGTCCGCGGCTATGCGGATCTTCGTCCCCGGCAGGGGCCAGCCGACCGTGCCCAGGCGGGGTTTGAGCGGTGGGGTCACCGTGGACGCGCCCGTGGTCTCCGTCAGGCCGTAGCCCTCGTAGATCTCGATGCCCGCGCCGAGGTAGAAGGCGGACAGGCGTCGGCCCAGGGGGGAGCCGCCGCAGATGGCGTGCCGGACGCGGCCGCCCATGGCGTTGCGGATACGGCGGTACACGAGCGGGTCGTAGAGGGCACGGGCGGCGCGGAGGGTGGCCCCCGGGCCGGATCCGGTGCCGGTCTTCTGTGCCTCGACCGCCTCGCCGTAGCGGCGGGCCACGCCGGCGGCCCGGTCGAAGGAGGACAGCTTGCCGCTCGCCTCGGCCTTCCCGCGGGCGGTGTTGAAGATCTTCTCCAGCATGTACGGGATGGCCAGCAGACAGGTGGGTCTGAAGGCCGCCAGGTCCGGGAGGAGTTCGTCGGCCTTGAGGCTCGGGGCGTGGCCGAGGCGGACGCGGGCCCGGACACAGGCGATGGCGACCATGCGGCCGAAGACGTGGGACATGGGCAGGAACAGCAGGACGGAGAGGTCCTCGCCCCCCGACTTGAAGATCGGGTAGAGCAGTTCGATCGCGTTGTCGACCTCGGCGAAGAAGTTGCCGTGGGTGAGCGCGCAGCCCTTGGGGCGGCCCGTGGTGCCGGAGGTGTAGATGAGAGTGGCGAGCGTGTCGGGGACCAGCATTCCCCGGCGGATCTCCACCTCGGCGTCCGGTACGTGCTCGCCCGCCTCGATCAGCCGGTCCACATGCCCCTTCTCCATGACCCACAGGTGGTGGAGGTCGGGCAGCCGGTCGAGCTCGGGGCCGAGCGTCGCCGCCTGGGCGGTGGCCTCGGTGACCAGGGCTACCGCGCCCGAGTCATGGAGGATCCAGCGGGTCTGGAAGACGGAGGAGGTCGGGTAGACGGGCACGGTGACCAGGCCGGCCGCCCAGGCCGCGAAGTCGAGCAGCGTCCATTCGTAGGTCGTGCGGGCCATGATGGCGAGCCGGTCGCCGGGCACGAGGCCCTCCGCGATCAGCCCCTTGGCCACCGCGTGGACCTGGGCGGCGAAGCGCTCGGCGGTGATGTCCGTCCACTCGCCGTCCTGGCCCTTGCGGCTGAGGACCACCGCCTGGGGGTCGGCGGCCGCGTTGTCGTAGGGCAGGTCGGCGAGCGAGCCGTAGGTCACCGGGCGCGCGAACGCCGGTACGGACGCCTCCCGTACCGCGCCGTCCAGTCGTCGTGTCTCGGGTTCCACCAGGCTGGGCGGAGCGTCGGGGTCGGCGTAGGCCGAGCCGGCGGCTGGATACGGCGTGGACACGGGCGGCTCCCTGGGCGTGCAGCGACGAAACTGCTTGCTGCATGACGTACGTGCCTCGCGCACCGAGGCGTTCAACCGGGATGCCCCCGAAGGCAGGGGTTACCGCCAGTTAGGTAGGGGATCGTACGGCGTGCGCGTGTGGAGCTTGTGCGTGTTCGGGGATGTTCCGGGGCTGGGGATGTGCAGTCTCGGGGGTTATGTGAGGAATCTTCACGTTCGTTCCAGGATCGCGGTGACTCCCTGCCCGCCGGCCGCGCAGATCGAGATCAACCCGCGTGCGGGGCCGTCCCGTTCGGCGAGCAGCTTGGCCAGGGTCGCCACGATGCGGGCGCCGGTCGCCGCGAAGGGGTGACCGGTGGCGAGGGAGGATCCGGCGACGTTCAGGCGGTCGCGGTCCACCGGCGCCAGGCCCCGCTTCTCCCAGGCCGCGAGCGTCGCCAGCACCTGGGAGGCGAAGGCCTCGTGGACCTCGAACAGGTCGAAGTCCTCGATGCCCAGACCGGCCCGCTCCAGCATGCGCGGGACAGCGTACGCGGGTGCCATGAGCAGCCCGTCCTCGCCGTTCGCGACATCTCCGCGCACGAAGTCCACGGCCGCCGTCTCGTACGCCGTCAGGTAGGCGAGCGGCTCCAGGCCGCGCGCCTCGGCCCACTCCTCGGAGGCGAGGAGCACGACCGCCGCACCGTCGGTGAGCGGCGTCGAATTGCCCGCCGTCATGGTCGGGTCGGGCCCGTCGGTGCCGAACACCGGTTTCAGCGCGGCCAGTTTGTCGACCGTGGAGTCCGGGCGCAGGTTCTGGTCGCGGGCCAGGCCGTGGAACGGGACGACCAGGTCGCCGAAGAAGCCGCGCTCGTAGGCGGCCGCGAGGCGCTGGTGACTGGCGGCCGCCAGTTCGTCCTGGGCCGCGCGTTCGACGCCCCAGGCGCGGGCGGTGACCGCCGCGTGCTCACCCATGGACAGACCGGTGCGGGGTTCGGCGTTGCGCGGGATCTCGGGGATCAGGTGGGCGGGGCGGATCTGCGCGAGTGCCTTGAGGCGGGCGCCGGTGGACCTGGCCCGGCGGGCTTCGAGGAGGATGCGGCGCAGCCGGTCGTTGACGCCGAGCGGGGCGTCGCTCGCGGTGTCGGCGCCGCCCGCGATCGCGGACTCGGTCTGGCCGAGGGCGATCTTGTTGGCGGCGGCGATCACGGCCTGGAGGCCGGTGCCGCAGGCTTGCTGGATGTCGTAGGCGGGGGTGCGGGCGTCGAGCTTCGAGCCGAGGACGGTCTCGCGGGCGAGGTTGAAGTCGCGGCTGTGCTTGAGGACGGCTCCGGCGACCAACTCGCCCACGACGCCGGGTACATCGAGCGCGTACCGGTTCACGAGCCCGTTCACGGCCGCCGTCAGCATCTCCTGGTTGGAGGCGGTGGCGTAGGGGCCGTCGGAGCGGGCGAAGGGGATACGGGTGCCGCCGACGATCGCCACGCGGCGGACGCGCGGCAGTTCCGGGCGGGGTTGCGGCGCTTGGCTCCCAGCGACTTTCAGATGGCTGACCCGCTGGCTCGCCCGTGCCGGCTCCGAGGTACTCATCTCGACCTGCTCCTCACCCGTGACCTAGACTTACCCACGGTAACCTTACTCCAGAGTAAGCACCCGGTACGTCGTGTCCGCCGAGCCCGTGGGAGATCATCATGGCCGACCGCTATCTGAGCTTCACCGCCACCGCGCCCGGCCGCCTCCTCACCCGGCGGCTCGGGCTCCCGCAACCGGCGGCGCTCAGGCGCTGGACAGCCGAACAGCCCTCCCTGGACGGCCACTTGCTGCAACTCACGGCCGGCGGGCCGTCCGCGCTCGACCTCGCGCCGGTGCTGGCCCGCACCGGACTGCCCACCGAACCCGTCGGCTCCGCCGGACCGGCCGGCTCCGCCGCCGCCCCCGCCGCCGTCGTCCTCGACGCGACCGGTGTCCGTGACGTCGAGACGCTCGCCGAGGTGCACGCGGCCCTGTACCCCGTCGTGCGGACGGTCACGGCGAGCGGGCGGGTGGTCGTGCTGGGCGCGCCCCTGGACGCCCGGGACCACCACCAGGCGGCCGTACAGCAGGCCCTGGAGGGGTTCGTGCGGTCCCTGGGCAAGGAGATCGGACGGGGCAGGACGGTGAACCTGGTCCGGCTGACCGACGCCTCCGCCGCCGAGTCCACCCTGCGCTTCCTGCTCTCCCCCAGGTCGGCGTACGTCAGCGGCCAGGTGATCGGCGTGGGGGCCGCGGGCAGCGGCGGGTTCGAGGGGGCCGACGGGTTCGAGGGGACCAGGGAGGCTGAGGGGGCCAGCGGGTTCGACGGGTCCGGCGGGTTCGAGGGGACCAGGGGGGCTGAGGGCACCGGCGGGTTCGACGGGACCGGCGGGTGGGAGGGGTCCGACGCCCCCGTCGACCGGGCACTCCCCCTCGCCGGCCGCACCGCGCTCGTCACCGGGGGCGCCCGGGGCATCGGCGAGGCCGTCGCCGAGACGCTGGCCCGGGACGGCGCCCATGTCGTCGTCCTGGACGTACCGCAGGCCGAGGAGGACGCCCGCCGGGTCGCCGCGCGGCTGGGCGGCAGTGCCCTCACGCTCGACATCACGGCCGCCGACGCGGGCGAGCGGATCGCCGCCGAGTTCCCCGACGGGCTGGACGTGCTGATCCACAACGCCGGGATCACACGGGACCGGCGGCTGGTCAACATGCCGGCGGATCGGTGGAGTTCGGTGCTCGACGTCAACCTGGCGAGCGTGCTGCGCACGACGGACGCGCTGCTCGCCAAGGGCACCCTGCGGCCGGGCGGGCGGATCGTGGCCACCGCCTCGATCGCCGGGCTCGCGGGCAACGCGGGGCAGACGAACTACGGCGCGAGCAAGGCGGGCGTCGCCGGTCTGGTCCGGTCCCTCGCGCCGCGCGCGCTCGCCGAGCACGGGGTCACGGTGAACGCGGTGGCGCCGGGCTTCATCGAGACGAGGATGACGGCCGCGGTGCCGTTGTTCATCCGTGAGGCGGGCCGCCGGATGAACTCCCTGGCGCAGGGCGGGCTGCCCGTCGACGTCGCCGAGACGATCGCCTGGCTCGCCCATCCGGCGTCCGGCGCGGTGAACGGGCAGGTCGTGCGGGTGTGCGGCCAGAGCCTGCTGGGGGCGTAGTGACCGGCGTAGTGATCATGCTGTCCGGGCCTCCGTCCCTCGGTCCGCGGCTCGCCCTCGGCGCGCTGCGCTCGCCGTTCAAGCGGCCCGGGCCGGGCGTCGCGTTCTCCGGCACCGGTGACCGTCTCGTCCTGCCCGACCTGCGGGTGGACCTGGAGCGGCTGGCCGCCTACGAGCGGGTGTGCGGCTTCCCGACCGGTGAGGACGCACTGCCGCTCACCTATCCCCACGTCCTGGGCTTTCCGCTGGCCATGCGGATCATGAGCGGCCGCGGCTTCCCCCTGCCGTTGCTCGGCCTCGTCCACACGTCGATCGAGATCACCCGCCACACCGCCCCGGCGGCCACCGGTACCTACGAACTCACGGTGTACGTCGAGCGGTTGGCGGCGCACCGGCGGGGGACGGAGGCGGTCGTGGTGACGGAGCTGCGGGAGCGCGGCGCGGTCGTGTGGGAGTCGACGAGCACATATCTGGCCCGGCACCGTACCGAGTCCGTGCCCGCCGCCGAGTCCCCTGCGGCGACCCGGGAGCCCGTTCCCGTGCTCGACGAGTGGCGGCTCGCCGCCGACGTGGGGCGGCGCTACGGTGCCGCGTCGGGCGACCGCAACCCGATCCACCTGCACGCGCTCACGGCCCGCCTCTTCGGCTTCCCGCGGGCCATCGCGCACGGCATGTGGACCGTGGCCCGCTGTCTCGCCGCGCACGGCAGCCCGCCGGCGGTGCGCGTACGGGCGGAGTTCCGGGCGCCCGTCCTGCTGCCGGGCACGGTGGCCTTCGCGTCCGACGGCGAACGGTTCGAACTGCGCGGAACGGGAGAGGCGGGACGGGTGCATGTGAAGGGGCGGGTGGATCCGCTCAGGCCGTGACCGTCCCGCCGTGGCGTGACCGGCCCTTCGCGACGGCCACGCGTCGCGTCTCAGGTTTCCGGTGGGGACCAGGGGCGGCTGTTCATGAGGTTGCCGAGGCCTGCCCAGGCGAAGTTCATCAGGGTGGCCGCCGCCTGGCGGGCCGTGGTGCCGTCGGCGGTGTTGGCCCAGGCGGCGAGCGACTCGGCGGCGCCGACCAGCGCCTCGGCGAGTCCGGCGACCTCGCGTTCGGGGAGGTCTGGGTCGCGGTGGGCCTCCCTGGCCGCGACCACGATCAGCTGGGTGACGAACGCGACGATCTCCTCGCGCATCGCCGCGACCTCGGCGGCGAAGGGCTCGCCGTGCGTGCGGGCCTGGAGGTGCAGTACGGACCAGGCGTGCGGGTGCTCGGCGGTGTGCGCGAAGAACGCCAGCAGGCCGTCCCAGAGTTGGCGGTCGGCGGGCAGATCGGTGCGGACGCCGGTGCGCACCGCCGCGACGAGTGCCTGGGCCTCACGCCGGATGCAGGCGGTGAAGAGGTCTTCCTTGGAGTTCAGGTACAGATACACCAAGGGCTTGGAGACGCCCGCCAGTTCGGCGATCTCGTCCATCGACGCGGCCATGTACCCGCGGCGGCCGAAGGTCTCCACGGCGGCGTCCAGCATCTGCTGCTCACGGACCGCACGCGGCATCCGCTTGGTCTTCACGGCACCCATGGGCACAGCGTAGTTGGGCCCGCGCGGGCCCGCCCCGCGCGATGAGGGTCAGGAGGTCTGCGCCTGGCCCTGGGAGTGCGCCGCCTCGTCGACCGTGGCGTCCTCCTGGGACCGGTTGGCATCCAGGTTGGCCTTCATCCGGTCCACCCGCTGCACGACGTGCACCGAGGCGCGGTCGCGTTCCTTGCGCAGCACCACGAAGCTGATCGGCGCGGAGATCACCAGTGAGAGGAGGAGGATCCACATGATGTTGGAGTCGCCGAGGCCGCGCGGGACGACGCCCGAGTAGACGAGGCCCCAGACGACCACGAGGCAGCCGGCGAAGACACCGAGGCGCATCAGTGTGTAGCGGAGCATGTCAATCCACTCTTCCGATTCCAAAAGGGGCCGTCATCCAGTGAAGCACGCCGAAGCCCCGATCTTGCAGCGGGGTGCGGGCGGCCGGAGCGGTCACATCGGGTCCGGAGCGGTCACGTCAGGTCAGGTCAGGTCAGGTCAGGTCAGGTCAGGTCACGTCAGGGGGAGCAGCATGATGATGTCGTCGCGGTCGTCGTCCGGCGCTACCCGGATCGCGCCGGGGATGCGGCCGACCTCCTTGTAGCCGCAGGAGTCGTAGAAGCGCTCCAGGCCGAGTCCGCCGCGGCAGGTGAGCCGGATCGCGTCGATGCCGTCGAAGGCGCGGGCCTGCTCGGCGGCGGCCGCCAGCAGGTCGCGGCCGTAGCCCCTGCCCTGGTGCCGGGGGTGCACCATCACCGTGTACAGCGTCAACCAGTGGGTCTGGAGCCGGTGCGTGTTGAAGCTGAAGAACGCCGTCGCGGCCACCTCGCCGGCCGGGTCGTGTCCGACGAGCAGCCGGGTGCGCCCCTCGGCCATCTGGACGAGGTGCCGGACCAGCTCGGGCCGGACCGTCTCGCGCTCCACCGGCGGCACGAAGCCGACGGCTCCGCCCGCGTTGGAGACGTCCGTCCACAGGTCGAGGATGCCGTCGCGCAGGGCGGGGGTGACGGCGGGGTCGAGAGTGAAGGTAAGGGCCACGCAAGGATGGTAGTCCTTACGTGGCCCTGCGTTCCGAGCCTTTGCCGCTGACGTGCTCAGACCCGCATCGGCTGCGGCGACTCACGGCGGGCCGGGTCGGGGCCGTCGTACTCGCGGATGATCTCGTACCGCGTGTTGCGCTCCACCGGGCGGAAGCCGGCGTCCCGGATGAGGTCCAGCAGGTCGTCGCGGGTCAGCTTGTTCGGGGTGCCGTAGTTGTCGGCGTCGTGCGTGATCTTGTACTCGACGACCGAGCCGTCCATGTCGTCGGCGCCGTGCTGAAGCGCGAGCTGCGCGGTCTGGACGCCGTGCATGACCCAGAAGACCTTGACGTGCGGGACGTTGTCGAACAGCAGCCGCGACACCGCGAAGGTCTTGAGGGCCTCCGCGCCGGTCGCCATCTGGGTGCGGGCCTGGAGCCGGTTGCGGACCTTGCCGTCCTGCATGTCCACGAAGTCGTGCTGGTAGCGCAGCGGGATGAAGACCTGGAAGCCGCCGGTCTCGTCCTGGAGTTCACGCAGGCGCAGGACGTGGTCGACGCGGTGCCGGGGCTCCTCGATGTGGCCGTACAGCATGGTGCACGGGGTCTTGAGACCCTTCTCGTGCGCCAGCCGGTGGATGCGCGACCAGTCCTCCCAGTGGGTGCGGTGGTCGACGATGTGCTGCCGCACCTCCCAGTCGAAGATCTCGGCGCCGCCGCCGGTCAGCGACTCCAGACCGGCGTCGATCAGTTCGTCGAGGATCTCGGAGGCGGACAGCCCGCTGATCGTCTCGAAGTGGTGGATCTCCGTGGCCGTGAACGCCTTGAGGGAGACCTCCGGGAGGGCGGCCTTCAGTTCCCGCAGCGAGCGCGGGTAGTAGCGCCAGGGCAGGTTCGGGTGCAGGCCGTTGACGATGTGCAGCTCGGTGAGGTTCTCGCCCTCCATCGCCTTGGCGAGCTTCACCGCCTCCTCGATGCGCATCGTGTACGCGTCCTTCTCGCCCGGCTTGCGCTGGAAGGAGCAGTAGGCGCAGGAGGCGGTGCACACGTTCGTCATGTTGAGGTGCCGGTTGACGTTGAAGTGCACGACGTCGCCGTTCTTGCGGGTCCGCACCTCGTGCGCCAGCCCGCCCAGCCACGCCAGGTCGTCCGACTCGTACAGCGCGATGCCGTCCTCACGGGTCAGCCGCTCACCGGCCCTGACCTTCTCCTCCAGCTCGCGCTTGAGCCCGACATCCATGCCCACACCTTTCGACGACTACACCACCGACGACCAACCGTACGCCCCCGCCCCTCGGACGGGAGGCGCCCCCGAACGGCCCTGAAACGGGCCTCAGACCTCTTCGGGGAGCTCCCCGACCCGGTTCTCCCACTTGGTGGAGAGCACGATGGTGGTACGGGTGCGGGAGACCCCCTTGGTCCCGCTGAGGCGGCGGATGATCCGCTCGAGACCGTCCACGTCGTTCGCCCGCACCTTGAGCATGAACGAGTCGTCGCCGGCGATGAACCAGCAGTCCTCGATCTCGCTGAGGTCCTTCACCCGGTTCGCCACGTCCTCGTGGTCGGCGGCGTCGGAGAGGGAGATGCCGATCAGGGCGGTGACGCCGAGACCGAGCTGGGCGGCGTTCACCGTGGCGCGGTACCCGGTGATGACACCGGCCGCCTCCAGCCGGTTGATGCGGTCGGTGACGCTGGGTCCCGACAGACCGACGAGGCGCCCCAGCTCCGCGTAGGAGGCCCGGCCGTTCTCCCTCAGGGCCTGGATGAGCTGCCTGTCCACCGCGTCCATGCGAATCGAAGCCTTCCGATCAAAGTTCCTGAAGAGATGCGAGGTACTGCGATGTGCTCAGACGGCGCTCATGTGGCCCGGGTTCCGTTCGCGCCGCCCAGTTCGCCGTCCCACCGGCGGTAGAGCCCGTGCGCGACCCCCGCCGCGTCGAGAACGCGCCCGGCGACGAAGTCGACCAGGTCCTGGATGTGGGTGGCTCCCGCGTAGAAGGCGGGTGAGGCGGGCACCACGCTCGCGCCGGCCTCGTCCAGCGCGACGAGATGGCGCAGGGTCTGTCCGTTGAGCGGCGTCTCGCGCACCGCCACGACCAGGGGCCGCCGCTCCTTGAGCGTGACGCTCGCGGCCCGCTGGAGCAGGTCCTTCGACAGCCCGAGGGCGACCCCGGCGACACAGGCCGTCGAGGCGGGGACGATCAGCATCCCCTTGACCGGATACGACCCGGAGGACGGCCCCGCGGCCAGGTCCCCCGCCCCCCAGTACCGGACACGGCCGAGGTCGGTGTCGAAGGCGCCCGGCTTGCCGTCGGCCCCCCGCGCCAGCCATTCCCGCAGGTCGTCGCGCCAGTGCGCGTCCCGGAAGGAGATCCCGGTCTCGTCGAGCAGGGTGAGCCGCGAGGCCCGGCTGACCACCAGGTCGACGCTCTCACCCCCGGCGAGCAGCGCACGCAGCACAGCGGCGGCATAGGGCGTACCGGACGCCCCGGACACCCCCACGATCCAAGGCACGCGCTGCGTTTCTCCTGCGTTCACACCTTGAGCGTACCGGTGGGGACGGAGGTCTTCAGGACCGGACTACACCGTGAGCCCGCGCACCAGCAGGTCGAGGAGCGCGCAGACGAACAGGCTGATGCCGATGAACCCGTTCGTCTGGAAGAACGCCCTGTTCAGCCGGGACAGATCATGGGGTCGCACGATCGAGTGCTCGTACACGAACGCGCCCGCGACTGTCACCAGACCCAGCCAGAAGAAGGCGCCCGCGTCCGTGGCCAGGGCGTACCAGACGAACAGGCCCGTGGTGATCGCGTGGCAGACCCGCGCGCCCCGGATCGCCGCCGGGATGCCGAAGCGGGCCGGGACCGACATGACGCCGATCTCGCGGTCCGTCTCGACGTCCTGGCAGGCGTAGATCAGGTCGAAACCGCCGATCCAGATGCCCACCGCCAGACCCAGGATCACCGCGTCCCAGGACCACTCGCCGGTGATCGCCAGCCAGCCGCCGATCGGGCCCATCGCCTGCGCAAGACCCAGGATGGCCTGCGGGAAGTTCGTGAACCGCTTGCCGTACGGATACACCACCATCGGGATCACCGCGATGGGGGCCAGGGCCAGACAGAGCGGGTTCAGCAGCGCCGCCGCGCCCAGGAAGATCACCAGGGCGATCAGGGCGCCGGTCCAGGCGTGCCGCACCGACATCGCGCCGGTGACCAGCTCGCGCTGGGCCGTGCGGGGGTTACGGGCGTCGATCTCGCGGTCGATGATCCGGTTGACCGCCATGGCGAAGGTGCGCAGGCCCACCATGCAGACGGTGACCAGCAGCAGCCTGCCCCAGTGGATGTTGCCGTCCGTCTCGAACATGGCCGTCAGCGCGGCGATGTAGGCGAAGGGCAGCGCGAAGACCGAGTGCTCGATCATCACCAGGCGGAGGAAGGCCTTGGTGCGTCCCGGCTGCGGAAGCGCTGCGGATGCGGAGGTCACAGCCCGTACTCCTTCCAGCGGCGGTCGACCTTCGCCGCCGTATCGGGGTCGGACAGCACCATCTCCGGCCAGCCGCCGTCCCGCGTGTAGCCCTCCTCGGGCCACTTCCGCGTCGCGTCGATGCCCGCCTTGCCGCCCCAGAACTGCTGGTAGGAGGCGTGGTCGAGATGGTCGACCGGGCCTTCGACGATGGACAGGTCACGGGCGTAGTCGGTGTTGCCGAGCGCCCGCCACGCGACCTCGTGCAGGTCGTGGACGTCGCAGTCCGAGTCGACGACGACGATCAGCTTGGTCAGCGACATCATGTGGGCGCCCCACACCGCGTGCATGACCTTCTGCGCGTGCTTGGGGTACTTCTTGTCGATCGAGACGATCGCACAGTTGTGGAAACCGCCGGCCTCGGGCAGGTGGTAGTCCACGATGTCCGGGACGATGATCTTGAGGAGGGGCAGGAAGAACCTCTCCGTGGCCCGCCCCAGGGGCCCGTCCTCCGTCGGCGGCCTGCCCACCACGATCGACTGGAGCAGCGGCCGCTTCCGCATCGTCACACAGTCGATCTTCAGCGCGGGGAACGGCTCCTGCGGGGTGTAGAAGCCGGTGTGGTCGCCGAAGGGACCCTCCGGCAGCATCTCGCCCGGCTCCAGCCAGCCCTCGATCACGACCTCCGCCTGCGCGGGCACCTGGAGGGGCACCGTCTTGCAGTCGACCATCTCGATCCGCTTGCCCGCGATGAACCCGGCGAAGAGGTACTCGTCGATGTCGCCGGGCAGGGGCGCGGTGGAGGCGTACGTCACGGCGGGCGGGCAGCCGAAGGCGATCGCGACGGGAAGCCTCTCGCCCTTGCGCGCCGCGACCTGGTAGTGGTTGCGGCTGTCCTTGTGGATCTGCCAGTGCATGCCGATCGTGCGCTTGTCGTGGCGCTGGAGGCGGTACAGCCCGAGGTTGCGGATCCCGCTCTCCGGGTCCTTGGTGTGCGTCAGACCCAGGTTGAAGAAGGAGCCGCCGTCCTGCGGCCAGGTGAAGAGCGCGGGGAGGGCGTCGAGGTCGACGTCGTCTCCGTGCAGGACGACCTCCTGGACGGGCGCGTCCTGGGGCTTCACCTTCTTCGGCGGTACGTGCGTCATCGCGCCGAGCTTCCCGAACGCCTCGCGGACGCCGACGAACCCGTGCGGCAGCTCCGGCCGCAGCAGCCCGCCGATCCTGTCGCTGATCTCGCCGTACGACTTCAGCCCGAGGGCCTTCAGGAGCCGCCGGTCGGTGCCGAACACGTTCATCGCGAGGGGCATGTCCGACCCCTTCACGTTCTCGAAGAGGAGCGCGGGGCCACCGGACTTCTGGACCCGGTCGACGATCTCCCCGACCTCCAGATACGGATCGACCTCGGCCTTGACGCGCTTGAGGTCGCCTTCGCGTTCCAGTGCCCTGAGCAGGGAACGAAGATCGTCGTAAGCCATGTGTCCCAGTATCGGCCACCCGCTACCCTGGCCCGGTCACCGGGGCCCAACCACGCCCCCTCACCGCCTCCTGGGGGAACCCGCCACCATGCTCAGGTATCTGCCGTTCCTGCTGGTCCTGGCGCTGTGGATCTATGCCTTCATCGACTGCCTGAACACCCCCGAGGAGGAGGTGCGCGGGCTGCCGAAGGTGGTCTGGGTCATCATCATCCTGCTCTTCGGCGAGGTGCTCGTCGGGCCGATCGCCTGGCTGGTGGCCGGCCGGGCCCGCCGCGCGCCCCTGGGCGGCGCCACGGCGTCCGGGTCGCCCGGCGCCCGGCGCACCGAGTGGGTGGCACCGGACGACAACCCCGAGTTCCTCAAGTCCCTGAAGGACGAGACGGCCAGGAAGGACGAGAAGCTTCTCAAGGACTGGGAGGCCGACCTGCGCCGCCGCGAGGACGAGCTGAAGCGCCGCGAGACGGGCGAGGAACCCAAGGACAGCTGAGGGAACCGCGGCCGCTGGTCACCGGGAACACGGGCTCGGAGGGCAGGGGCACAGCCCGGCTCACGGCATTGGCGACCCCCGACCTCGTACGGCAACCGCTCCTCGTCACCGAACCCGGATGCGCCTGACCGCGAAGCGGGCGCGCCGGTCCACGAGCCAGTGGGGCGTCCCTTCGACGCGGCCGTCGAGGCAACCGATGCCCGCAGGCGGTCCGCCCGATACCCGCACCGGCGGAGGGGCCGGACGATGCCGTCAGTCGCGCCTGAGGACGAGGTCGAGCAGCCCGGGGAAGCGGGCGTCGAACTCCTCGCGCCGCAGCCGGTTGACCCGCCTGGGCCCCTCGTCGCGCTGCTCGACGAGACCGGCTCCGCGCAGTACGGCGAAATGGTGGCTGAGGGCCGCCTTCCCGACGGGCACGTCGAAGCTGCCGCAGGCCCGCGTCCACTCCGGCGAGTCCGCCAACTCCCTGACGAGGCTGAGTCGTACGGGGTCGGCCAGCGCGGCGAGCGCGGTCAGAACGGGAACGTCGTCGGGCTGGACATGCTCGGGGGCGGCCCGATGACCGACGCTGCGCTGTGCCACGCCCGACTCCTCCATGCCGCTTGCCGAGTGTTCGACAGAAACCATACACTCGTGAGTGTTCGCTTTTCATTGAACATATGGCGAGGGAGTCCGGCATGCGCGCGATCGAGATCCGGCGGTACGGCGGTCCTGAGGTCCTGGAGGCGGTGGAGGCGGACGTGCCCGAGCCCGGCCCCGGCCAGGTGAGCATCGACGTGGCCTACGCCGGGGTGAACTTCGCGGACCTCAAGGCGCGCGCGGAGGGATACCGGGTCCCGGCGCTGCCGTTCCGTCCCGGACTGGAGCTCTCCGGCCGGGTGCGGGCGGTCGGTGACGGCGTGACCGGGCTGTCCGTGGGCCAGGAGGTGACCGCCCTGCCGCAGAGCGGCGCCTACGCGGAGGTGGCCGTGGCCGAGGCGGCGACCGTCTTCCCGCTGCCGGAGGGCGCCGACCTGCGCACGGCCGCGAGCCTCCTGGCGGTGCTGCCGACGGCGTACGCCCTGGTGCACACCGTCGGCCGGCTACAGCCCGGCGAGAGCGTCCTGGTGCAGGGCGCGGCCGGCGGAATCGGCACCGTCACCGGCCAGTTGGCGAAGGCGGCGGGCGCAGGCGCGGTGTACGGCGTGGTGTCGTCGGCGGCCAAGGCCGAGTACGCCCGCGGCCACGGCTACGACGAGGTCTTCGTCGGCGACTTCGAGAAGGCCGTACGAGCGGCGACCGGCGAGCGCGGGGTCGACCTCGCCCTGGACCCCATCGGCGGCGAGACGCTGAAGGCCTCACTGGCCTCCCTCGCGGTCTTCGGCCGCCTGGTCTCCTTCGGCAACGCGAGCTCCGCCGATCCGTGGCACGTGGGGCAGCCGGAGCTGTACCCCACCGGCCTCTCGGTCGCCGGTTTCTCGATCCTCACGCTGGCCCAGACCGCCCCCGTCGAGCTGCGGACGCTCGTCGGGCGGGCGTTCGCCAAGGCCGCCGACGGGACGGTGTCCCTGCCGGTCACCGCCCAGTTCGCACTGGAGGAAGCGGCGCAGGCGCACCGGCTGATGGGGGCACGGCAGAGCACCGGGAAGCTGCTGCTGAAGATCTAGGACCTGACGCAGGCGACGAACGCGGCCCAGGCGCTCCGCGCGACGACGATCACCGGGCCGTCGGGGACCTTGCTGTCACGGACGGGGACGACGGGGAAACCGGGGCTGACCTCGATGCAGTCGCCGCCGTTGGCGCCGCTGTAGCTGCTCTTGATCCAGGTGACCGCGCTCGGTTCGGGCTGGCTCATGATGCTCGTACCCTTCCATCACGTCGCTGATCAGAGCGGCGGACTCGGGGGCTGACAGTGCGTCGGCCCTGAGCACATCATAGGTATGACTGTGGGCCAGGAAGACGGCTGGATCGTCGCTGAAGTGGCCACGGTCCAGCGACTCGGAGTAGACCCACTCGTGCCCGTCGGGCAGCCTGATCAACGACAGTGAAGTGTCGGGCCGGTCGATTTCCGGGCGGCCCAACGGGACCACCTGGATGCGGATGTTGGGGAGCCTTCCCACCCTCAGCAGATGGGCGCACTGCTCCCGCATGACCTCACGCCCTCCCACCACGTGGCGCAGGCAGGTCTCGTCCAGCACAGCGAAGTAGTACGGTCCGCCCTCGACGTAGAAGCGCTGCTGACGGCTGAGCCGGGCCCGGACACGGTCCTCCACGTCGTCAGCCTGCGGGAGACGGCGCGCGAACAATGCGGCCGCGTAGTCGGGGGTTTGGAGCAGGCCCGGCATGACGTGTGTCTGATACGCCCGCAGGGCCACCGTCTCCGCGTCCATCCTCGCCCTGCGCTCGAACCAGTCCGGATGCTCCACCTGCGGGTACCAGTCCACCCGGCTCCACAGTCGCGCCAACGCCCCGCCCGTGCAGAGCACTTCGTCGCACTTCTTCGCGAACGGCTCCTGGGGGACCCGGGTCCCCGACTCCACTCGGGCCACGAGCGAGCGGTCGCAGGGGATCGCCCTGGCCAGCGCGTCCTGCGTCAGCAAAGCCCCCTCGCGGAAGTGCCGCAACAGCTCGCCGAACAGCGCGGCGTTGGTCGTCACGGTCGTCCCCCTCTGTGACAGGCGTCCACTGGCACGCGTCGGACATTGATACGCACCGTGCCCTCGCGCGACGCTCGACACACCCAGAGTCACCAAGTCGGTACGGAGAGGGCACGGACGGGGCATGACCGAAAACACCGAGAGCACCGAGAGTCAGTTCGAAACAGGAACGGTCGTCTACGACCCCGTGTCGGACAACGTCGGCGAGTACCGGGGCAAGGCGGGCCCGTACGCACTGCTGCGCCCGCTCGGCGGCGGCCGGGAGTGGGAGGCCCGCCCGGAGACGCTCCGCCCGGCCAGCCCCGGCGAACGCCTCAGCGCGGCCGTTCGCGCCGCCAACTCCCGCTCGTTCCAGGGGCAGCGGGAACCCGCGTCCCCCGTCCCCGTCCGTGACTGCGCGGCCTGCGCCGATCTGGCCGCCCTCCGCGACGACGCCCGCGCCCGGCACGACGGCAGCGCCGAGACCGACGCGGACGTCCTGCTACGCCGCCACCAACTCCGTTACCACGCGGCCCTGCTGGGTCTGCGGGAGTACGCGCTCGTGCCGGACGCCTCGGCCGGGGCGGAGTACGAGACGGCATGCACCGAGTGCCCGGCCGGGTCCGGGGCCCGGCCGGGCCCCGCCGACGTGGAGGAGTGGCAGCGCGGGCACACCCGGGAGACCGGACACACCCGCTACCGCCGTACCGTCGCCGACTACGCCGTGCTCGCTTCACGGTGATCGGGTCCGCCCGCCGGGCTTCCGCGAAATCCTGTGGCGGACCACGGCGACCGCTGCTACTTTTCCGGAAGCCGTGCGAGAGAACGAGGAGGTGGTACCCGTGAACACAGCAGCGACATGGGTGCTCTCCTCCGGGGTCACGGTCGGGCGATAGGTCGTCCGGGAGCGCCGTTCCAGAGCCCTCCCGAAAGGCACGACCATGCATTTCACGTCTGAACAGCGTCTCGACGACGGCGTTCTCGAACGCGATTTCACCCTCGGCGAGATCCCCGGCATCCTCTGGACGCCCGCGTCCGCACCGGCATCCGCGTCCGCACCGGTGCCCCTGATCCTGCTCGGCCACCCCGGCGGACTGGACAGGATGCGCCCCCGACTGGCGGCCCGGGCCCGGCACTCCGCGGCGGAGGGCTTCGCCTCGGCGACCATCGAGCTCCCCGGAAGCGGTGACCGGCCCCGTTCCGCCGCCGCCGAGCAGGCCCGCGCCGATCTGCGGCGGGCGCTGGAGGCCGGCGAGCCGGTCTCCGACGAGATCGTCGACCGGCTCGTCCTCCCGCTGGTCGACAAGGCGGTCCCGGAATGGCGGGCCGCCCTGGACGCCCTCCTCGCGCTGCCCGGGATCGACGGCCCGGTCGGGTACTCGGGAGGGGTGATCTCCATCGGCGTCCGGCTGGCGGTGGTCGAGCCGCGCATCTCGGCCGCCGCTCTGTTCGCCGGGAGCTACGTGCCCCGGGCCATGTTCGAGGAGGCCCGGCAGGTCACCATTCCGCTGCACGTCCTCCTGCAGTGGGACGACGAGGGCAACGACCGGCAGGCGGCCCTGGACCTGTTCGACGCCTTCGGCTCCAAGGAGAAGGCGCTGAACGTCAACATGGGCGGCCACACCGGCGTCCCGCCGCACGCGGGCGAGGCGGCGGCCCGGTTCTTCACCCGGCACCTGAAGTCCTGACGTGACACCGGACCGCCTGGCGGGCAGCAGACGCCAGGCGGGGCCGGCAGGGCGCCGCACCGGAGACGCCGGGGCCGGTGCGCCCCTGGGGCAAGGGGCCGGAGCCCCTGCGGACCGTCGCCGGTCAGCCGTCGGCTGCGGACCGTCGGCGAC